>MTPE01000011.1 GCA_002011835.1 Desulfarculaceae bacterium JdFR-95
TGCGGATCTCCGACGGTCAAGTGCTTTGGGAGAGCGAGCAGCCCGACAAAGGGCACCAGGCAGAGATCTCGGCCTGGGCCCGGGCCCTGCGCGGTGCGGGCCCTGCTCCCATATCCTTTCCAGAGTTGGTCGAGACCACGGGCGTGGCCCTGGAGCTGGAAGACATACTGACGGGGAAGGCAGACTGAGGCATGAATTCCTCTGGAGATCTCTATCTCTATCTTCCCCCAAGCTACGACTATCGACGGGGCGGGTTCTTCCAGGAGTCACTTCTGGCTGGGTTCAGCGAACGCCACCGCATTCAGGTGCCGCCGCCCCCCTTGCAGGATCTGTCCGACCCGGTGGAGGAGCTCGTCCGCCGCGATGGGGCGGGATTGGTGGTGGGCATAAAACACGGGGTGCCCTCCCGGATCGCCCTGCGCCTGGCCCGGCAGACCCTGGCCCGGGGGAAGCGGGTGTTCTTCTATTGGCCCCGGGAACTGGCCGTAGAGGTGGTGGACCCCTTGCGCCTGGCTTCCTATCGGCGTCAATGGCTGGCCTGGGCGGTGTACACCACTCTATGGGCCAAGAAGGAATGGCTGAAAAAGCACCTCTTCAGGCTCGCCCGACTGGTACGAGGGACCTACTACTCTGTCCTGGACTCTCTGGTCCGGCTGGCGGCCCGCGGCAAGGAGGAGGCGATCCTGTCCCCACGCCTCCCCAGCCCCAAGACCATGTTCAAGGCCGCCCGCAGAGAAATTTCCCAGCTTTCCGCCCAAGTATCGCCAATCCCCTTTCCCCGGGAGACGGCTCTGCCGCTTCCCGGTTGGGGGGTATACCTGCGTCTGGACTATTGGGCGCCTCTCACTTCGGGGGGAAGCTACGGGCACACCTGTTTCGTGGCCAAGGAGCTGGCGGCGACCACCCAACACTTTCTGGCCCTGATGGCCAACCACTACCCCTTGCTCGAGGAACTGGGAGTAGACCAACTGGTGCTCCTGCCCCCGGGACCAGAGGCCAACGAGCACGATCTGTTGGCCGCCACCGGCCATTATCGGCTTCAGCTTCGNGCCTTGCTGGATTTCCTGCGCCCGGCCTACGTCTACGAGCGGCTGGTACTGGGAAACTATGCTGCGGCTCAAATCTGCCGGGAGCTGGGGATCCCCTATGTGGTGGAATACAACGGCTCGGAAATCTCCATGAAGCGCAGCTTCGAGGGGAAGGGTTATCGGGGAGAGGAGGCGCTCCTGGCCGCGGAAAAACTGGCCTTCGACCAAGCCACTGCCATCAGCGTAGTCTCGCGGCACATCAAGGCCGACCTGGTGGAGCGGGGCGTGAATCCCGCCAAGATATTGGTGAACCCCAACGGCGTGGACCCGGAGGTGTATGCTCCCCTTCCCCCCGAGGAGAAACGAAACCTCCGCGCCGCCCTGGGCTACGACGACACCCACCGGGTCATAGGGTTCATCGGCACTTTCGGCGGCTGGCACGGTATCGAGATCCTGGCCGCAGCCATCCCCCGGGTGGTACAGCGCTGTCCCCAGGCCCGTTTCCTGATCATCGGGGACGGCAACCTGGGCTCTTCCTTCGACACCTCGGTGAGTCGAGCGGGCATGGAGTGGGCCGTGATACGTACCGGACGAGTGCCCCAGCAGGAAGGGGCCCGACTACTCAAGGCCTGTGACCTCTATGTCTCGCCCCACAGCAGTCATATGGTGGACCGGCCCTTCTTCGGTTCTCCCACCAAGGTGTTCGAATACATGGCCTTGGGCGGGGGCATCGCGGCCAGCGACCTGGAACAGATCGGGGAGGTGCTATCGCCCGCGCTGCGCGTTGCCGACTTGCGAGCGGAGGCAGTGGAGATCGGTGACCGGCGGGCGGTATTGTGCCGTCCGGGAGACGTGGACGAATTGGTGGAGGCCCTGATCTGGCTGGTAGAGCACCCCCGTGAGGCTCAAGCCCTGGGGGCCAACGCGCGACGGGCCGCGGTGGAACACTTCTCTTGGCAAGCCCATGTCGANCGTCTCTGGCGCTTCCTCCTTGGCCGGGAGGGCGCTTCCTTTGTCCCTCTCCAGGACNAGGGCCAACCAGGCCCAAGGACACGAGTCTCGCCTTCCGCTCCCGCCCCTGAGGAGGCAAGCGCGCGAGAGCCCTCCCGCGCGGTGTACTATGACGACCGGTATTTCAAATACGAGGCCCAGCGTCAATGGGACAACGATCCCTGCGGCTCCCACTACGTGGAGAGCCACCCTACCCGCACCCTGGAGTGGTTCCAGGAAGTGGAACGCTATCGCTTCGAGGAATATGCACCCTGGATGCCCCGGCTGATGGAGTTCGACTCCCACTCTGGGGAGCGGGTCCTGGAAATCGGAGGGGGGCTGGGCACCGACCTCGCCCGTTTCGCGGCCGGCGGGGCACGGGTGATCGACGCCGATCTGGCTCGAACCCACCTGCTCCTGGCGCGGGAGAATCTACGACACCGCAGGCTGAAAGGCGACTTCGTCCAGAGCGACGCCGAATGTCTGCCCTTTCGGGATCACAGCTTCGATCTGGTCTACAGCAACGGAGTCCTCCACCACGTCCCGAATACTCAGCAAGTGATCGCCGAGATCCACCGCGTGCTGAAGCCAGGAGGCAAAACCATCTGTATGTTCTATGCCGAGTGGTCGAAGTTGTATTTACACAACTTCTGGCTGTACGGGCTCAAGCAACGCGGCCTGGAGAGCCGCTCCTTTTCGGACATATTGTCGTCCTGCGAGCTGTCCCACACCGACAGCCGCCCCTTGGTCAAGGTCTATTCCGCCCGCCGGCTGCGCCGGATGTTCTCGGCCTTCCAGGAGGTCAAGATCTTCAAACGCCAACTGACCCCCAACGAGTCCTTGCCCTTGTTTCGGGGCCCTCGGGGGGTGGCTTTCATGGAACGCCTGATGGGCTGGAACCTGATCGTAAAGGCCCGGAAAGCCGCCTGAGGATATGTCTCTGGCCGATTGGTTGAATCGCCTGCCCTGGCGGAGGCGCAAGCGGGCGACAAGATATTCCTGGGGGGAGGCCCTGCGCCGACAGGGAATCTCTCCTGCCCGGTGGCTGGAACGGCGCCTGGCCGAAGGGCGCCTTTATGTGGACCTCTCCCCCCAGGCGGTGGCGCTGCTGGCCGAACTGGAGCCCCGGGCAGTGGAGGAGACCCTGCAGGCGGCCGACCGTATCCTGGCCCACCGCTTCGACCTGTTGGGCAGCGGCCCATTCCAACCGCGTGACCCCCGCCGTCCTCCCCGGCCAGACGGCTACCAGCCCCTGGATTGGCACCTGGACCCCAAGGCAGGGAAACGTTTTCCCCACGATGTGCCCTATGAGCAATGGGACCCGGCCAGCATGACCCCCCCGGGGGCGGACATCAAGCTCCCCTGGGAGCTGGCCCGCTGTCAGCACTGGATCACTTTGGGCCAGGCCTGGCGCCTGAGCGGCAGGGTGGAGTTCGCGCGGGAGATAGCGCGCCAGCTGGAGGATTTCACGGAGGCCAACCCCCTGGGCCTTGGGATCAACTGGGCCTGCACCATGGACGTGGCCCTGCGGGCGGCCAACTGGGCCCTGGCTTTGGAACTGATACGCACCTGTCCCGCCTTGGAGCAGGACTTCTGGCTGCTGGCCTACGAGCAGCTCTACCGGCACGGCCGCTTCATCGCCGACAACCTGGAGGACCACTACGAGGTCACCAGCAACCACTTTCTCAGCGACGTGGTGGGTCTGTTCTACCTGGCCGCGGTATTCGGCGATCTGGAGGAGGGCCGCCGCTGGGAGGAGGACTGCCGGGCCTGGCTGGAGCGGGAGATGGAGACCCAGGTTCTGCCCGACGGGGCGGACTTCGAGTCCTCGGTGCCCTATCACCGCCTGGTCTGCGAGTTGTTCCTGGGCGCCGCCCGACTGGCCCAGTGGCGGGGACGTCCCCTCGCGGGGGGCTACCACCGCCGCCTGCAGGACATGATGGAGTTCTTCCTGGCCGTGCTGCGGCCCGACGGTCTGATGCCCCAAGTGGGGGACGCAGACGACGGGCGCCTGCACATCTTCAGCCAGTACAGCTCCTGGCGACCCCAGGACGGCCGCCACCTGTTGGCCCCGGCCGGTCTCATGTTGGCGCGGCGGGAGTGGCTGCGCCATGCCGGCCCGTGGGGACGCTGGGAGGCGGTCTGGTGGGGTTTCTCTCCCCACGAGGCCACCTGCGGGGAAGAGCCTCCTCCACCCACGTGCCGACTGTTCCCCCGGGCGGGGCTGGCCGTGGCCCGCGTGGCGGAGGGCCACTACCTTCTGGTCAGCAATGGTCCGGTGGGCACCGCCGGCTTCGGCAACCACAAGCACAACGACCAGCTCTCATTTGAATATCATTACCGGGGGCGGGCGGTGGTGGTGGATCCGGGCAGCTACGTCTATACCCCCGATCCCGACGCCCGCAACCGCTTTCGCGGTACCGCTTGGCACAACACCGTGATGGTGGACGGGGAGGAACAGAACCGCCTGGAGCCCCAGTGGCTGTTCCGGTTGTTCGAATGCGCACGACCACGCCACCTGCGCTTCCTGGCAGGCTCCGACAAGGTGGTGTACTGGGGCCTGCACCGCGGCTACCAGCGTCTGGCAAACCCCGTGCTTCATCTCCGCGGACTGTGGCTTCTGCTACCCACGGGGGTGCTGATGGTGGTTGACTGTTTGCAGGGCAAGGGGCAACATCGACTGCGGTGGCATTTCCATCTGGCGCCGGGAGTGGAGGTATGGCCCGAGCCAGGGGGTTACGGATTGGCGGTAGGGGGAGAAGAACTAGTGCTTCGGGTGCCGGAGGGTCTGACCGGACGAATTGAGGACGCGTGGTACTCGCCCTCTTACGGCGTGCGGCTGCCCTGCCGTTCTCTGGAGTTGAGTCAGCAAATCAGGCTGGAGGGAGTGCGGCGCTGGTGTTTCCTGCTGGGCCGGGAAGCAGACCTACCCTCCTCCACCTGGGTCCGCAGCCTGCTCGAGGAATTTCGCCTCGCCTCTGATTTTCCCCTCGGGGAAGCGCCATGATCACCGCCACCCTACAGACCCTGGCCCGGATGTGGCACGACCGCCACATCCTGCTGGCCATAATCCGGGAGGAGTTGCGCCGCCGCTATGCCGGCTCTCTGTTCGGGGAATTGTGGGTGGTGCTGCAGCCCGCTCTGCTGCTGGGCATATACCTGTTCGTGTATATGGTGGTCTTCAAGATGCGTTTCCCGGGCTACAGCCACCTGGACTACGTAATCTTCGTGTTCACGGGTTTGGTGCCCTACCTGGGCCTGTGGGACAGCATATCCACAGGTGCTCTGTGCGTGAAACAGAACCTCCATCTGGTACGCAACGTGATCGTGCCCATAGAGTTCCTGCCCGTGCAGACGGTGGCGGCCAGTATGGTAGGCCAAATGGTGAGCACACTCATCCTGATCCTGCTGCTGGTCATAAACGGCAACCTCTCCTGGTGGCTGCCCCTGTTGCCCCTGGCGATGCTGCTGCAGCTCATGTTCATGGTGGGCCTGATCTGGATCCTGTCTTCCCTGGCGGTGATCTTCAGTGACCTGGTCTATTTCGTAAATCTGTTCATGCTCTTGTTGCTGTTCGTGTCTCCCATCGGCTTTAAACCCGAGATGGTGCCCTCCTCTCTGCAGGTGGTGCTGTATATGAACCCGGTCAACTACCTGATCTCCATGTACCGCGAAATAATGATCGCAGGTCACCACCCCCGGCTCCTTACGGTCTGCGTGTACCTGGCCATGTGCCTGACCACCTTCGTGGCCGGCTGCGGTCTGTTTGCCAAGCTGAAAGGAACCTTGTTGGACTATGAGTGAGCTGGTGATACGCACCCGGGAGCTGAAAAAAGTCTACCGGCTCTACAGTCGTCCCTATTACCGCCTGTTGGACCTGCTGGGCCTGCTGAAGAAGCGGCAAGGTGCCTATCTGGAATATCCTGCCCTCGACGGGGTGGACCTCGAGATCCGACGCAGCGAGAAGGTGGCCATCATTGGGCGCAACGGCGCAGGCAAGAGTACCCTGCTAAAGATCCTGAGCGGAGTGATCGAACCCACCTCCGGGGAGGTGGAGGTGCGGGGCCGGCTCTATGCCTTGTTGGAGATCGGAGCCGGATTCCACCCTGACTTCACCGGCCGCCAGAATGTACGTTCCTTTCTGAGCCGCCTGGGCTACCAAGGCGAGGAGCTGCAGCGCAAGGAGGAGGAGATCATCGCCTTCGCCGAGATAGAACAATACATCGACCAGCCCATGAAGACCTACTCCACGGGCATGGGCCTGCGCCTGATGTTCTCCACCTCCACCGCGGTCCACCCCGATCTGCTGATCTTGGACGAGGTGATGAGCGTNGGNGACGCCTACTTCGCCAACAAGAGCTGGCACCGCATCCAAAGCATCTGCCGGAGCCACGGCACCACCTTTCTCCTGGTCACCCACGACATCTACTCCGCCCTGAAGGTCTGCGACCGTTTCATCTGGCTGGATCGAGGGCGGGTGGTCATGGACGGGAGCGGCGAACAGGTGGTCAAAGCCTACGAGGCGTCCATCCGGCGGCAGGAGGAGGAACGCCTGCGCCAGCGCACCTTCTTCACCCTCTCCCGCCTGGAGCGGGGCAGAGCCGGCGAGGGGAAGGAGGAAAGAATACCCGCCTACCTCCAGATCGTGCCCGCCCGCCGGGTGGAGGTGGAGGGACGCCTGCGGGTGGGGGGCATCGCCTTGCGGGACCATGAGGGCCACCGCACGGTCATCGACCTGGAAACCGGCGGGGGGGAAGACGGGGCCCGACTCCTCCTGACCCCCGGGGAGGGAAACTGGGGCGCTCCCCAACGGGAGGACGACACCGTGTGGCGCGAGCTGGAGCCTTTCGGCTCCATATTCCACCGCGCCCCTTTCTTGTTCTTCCTCCCCCCGGGTGAGACCGCCCGCCTCACCCTGGAGCTGGAGGTGGACAGCGACGGCGAGGGACAGTTCCTGCTGGAAGGATACCTTCCCGACGGGCGATGCTTCAGCCGACCCTTGCCCCTGCAGGAGGGCGGGGGGCGGCAGCNGTTGGAGATGCCCCTGCGTTTCGCCNGGCCTGGAGCGGGAACGGACGGTCCCCTCTTGCCTCCGCAGACCGCAGGGGCCGAGGAGCTGGGAAGCCGTTTCGGCAACCGGCGTATAACCATAGAGGAGGTGTCGCTGCGGGATGGGCGGGGACGGAAACGCCTGGTCTGGGCGCCGATGGAAGAGGTGACCCTGGTGCTGCGTTTCCGGGTGCGCGACGAAGGGTTTCAAGGCCGGCCCTGTTTCCTGGCCGCCTTCCACCGCGAAGGCAAGACGCCGGTCACGCGCCTGATCTGCGACCAGATCGCAGTNGAGCCGGCGGGGGGNCGACTCCAGGAGCTGCTGCTGCATCTGGAGCCCTTGCTCCTGGGGCCAGGGCGCTACTCCCTCAGCGTAGGGGTCTTCGAGGAGGGATATTTCGACCGGCCCCGGGGCAAGCACTTGGCCGTCCACCCCATGGTCATGGACATGATCAAGGGAGTCCTGGAGCTGGTGGTGGAGGACCAGGGCCCGCGCTATTATCGCCTGGCCTACTGCCAGCCCGCGCGCTGTGAGCTCCGGCGCCCCCGAGGGGAGGGTGAATAAGGAGATGGCCTGGGGCAAATGGCTTTGGCCCTGGCGGTGGACAGGCAGAGACAGAGGGCAGGGGAAGCGGATCTACTGCCACTACCCCTATACCTCCCTGTGGGTGGACCCCGAAGGTCAGGTGCGGCCCTGCTGCTACACCCCGGTGGTGGGTGATCTGCGCCGGCAGACTGTGGAGGAGATCTGGAACGGCGATCCCTTGCGGCGTATGCGGCGGGCCCTGGCCCGGGGCGAGCTGGAAGCGGCCGGTTGCGGCCAGTGCAGCTTCCGCGGCCGCCGCGACGTGGAGAGTTTTCCCCGACGCGAAGATCAAGGCCAGGCGCCGGCCATCGCCCAGAACATCGCCCGCCAGCGCCAGGAATACCTGCAGGGTGCAGAATACCTGCAGAGCCGTCCCTCCTTTCTGCTCCTGCAGGCCACCGAGACCTGCAATTATCGCTGCCGCATGTGCTTCCANGAGCACAAACCCCGCGAGCTCTCCCCGGCGCTGCGGGAGCGGGCCCTGGCTCTCCTNCCGGTGGTGGACGAAATCCAGTTCACGGGGGGTGAGCCCTTCCTTTCCGCCTGGGTGCAGGACTTCCTGCGGCGCTTCGATCCCCGCCGGGGTCAGAAGCTGTCTTTCACCACCAACGGCTCCCTGCTCCACCGCTTCCGGGCGGAACTGGAACGCCTGCCCCGCCTGCATCTGGGCGTGAGCCTGGACGCGGCCACCGCCGCCACCTACCATCACATCCGACGGGGAGGAAACTGGGAGCAGGTCAAGGCCAACGTGGAGTGGCTGGCCCGGCAGCGCCACCAGCGCCGGCCCCTGTGGGACACCTGCCGCCTCGCCTACGTGGTGATGCGCAGCAACTACCAAGAGATACTCGATTTCCTCCGCTGGGTGCGCCGGCTGGAGATGCCGGTGATGTTCTGTCCGGTGTGGGGGGAACGGGCCCGCGAGGAGGACATCTTCCGCTTCCCCCACCTGCGCCGCGGGCTGTGCCCTCCCGGCCAGATACTGGAGGAGGCCACCCGCCTGCTGGAGGGCATGCCCCCCTACGAGTATCGCGAGACCATCACCTCCCTGCGCTGGACGCTGGCCCAACTGGAACCCTGGGCACCTACGGAAATGGAGGGCTCACCCCACCAGAGTGAAGCCCTCCCGGCCGACCAGAGATGCCAGCCTGGGCTCCATCTCCGGGGCTGAGGCGGGGTATGAGCGCCAAATGAGACGGGTACTCCCCAACCTGATACTGGTCCTGGTCAGTGTGGCCCTGGCCCTGGTGGGGGGTGAGCTGTTGCTGCGCTTGGCCTCCCGTCCCCGACTCACGCCCCTGCCCTTGAACCAGGAGCTGCTACAGGAGATCGCGGAGCGCTACATCCAGGACCAGGGTGTGATACGCCGGCAGTGGTTCTTCCAGACCCCTCCCCCTCTGGCGGGGAGCATGCCCGTCAAGTACGACTTCCGCGCCGAGGGTTGGCGCATCTTCGACCGCAAGGAGAACCTGCAGTTGGGGACCAACTTCCCCAAGGTGTTCAACTTCCAACAGGTCAGGGCTGCCGTGTGCAGCGGCAATGGACAATTCTATGAGAACTATCCCTTCCCCTTGACCGTGTTCCATAGCGACCCGCCTCTCCCCTTTCCCCGCTACCGCTTTTATCCCTATGCCTTCTACGCCTCGGGACTGGTGACCAACCGCTACGGATACCGCAGCCCCGACTTCCCGCCCGCCAAACCACCCCAGGTGGTGCGTATCGCTTTTCTGGGCGGCTCCACCACCGTCAATCATCCCCGCATACACGCCTCTTATCCCGAGTTCGTGGGCTTCTGGCTCAACAAGTGGGCGCGGGCCAAAGGGCTGGCGGTACGCTTCCAAGTGCTCAACGCGGCGCGAGACGGCGCCACCTCCCAGGACCTGAGCGCCATCGTGCGTACCGAGCTGGCCCACCTGGCTCCCGACGTGATCGTGTACTACGAGGGCAGTAACCAGTTCCAGTTCCAGGGGCTGATCGAGCTGCCCCCCGGCGAGCGCTTCTCCCGCCCCCTGTTCCAGCACCGCCGCAGCCAGACGCGGGGGATCACCGCCTGGTTGATCAACCACTCCCATCTCTGCCGCCGGGCGGCCCAGCTGTGGCATATGTTGGCGGATCGGTTGTGGGGGCCCCGTCTGTTGACCGAACCGCCCAAACCCGCCTACCGGGTCACCTGGCCTCCCGGGGTGGACGAACGCGACCCCGATCCAGACAATCCGGCTCTGCCCCTCTCCCTCCCCCAGATCGTGCGGGACCTGAAGGCCATCGCCACCCAGACCGAGCGGGAGGGGCAGGTGTTCGTACTGTGCTCCTTCGTGTGGCTCTCCTACCCCGGCTTGGTGATCGACCGCACCCGCGCGCGGCAGGACCCCATCCGCGACTGGTACATGGGCGGCGTCTACGGCTATCTCAACTGGAAATACTGGCCCGCCACCTATGCCGACATTCGCCGCTTCGCCGACTTCCAGAACCGGGTCTTTCGCAACTTCGCCCGCAAGTATGGAGTGGGTTTCATCGACGTCGCGGCACGCTTCCCCCAGGACTACCGCCTGTTCTTCGACGGGATACACATGACCGAAGAGGGGGTGCGGCTACGAGCCTGGTTCACCTTCCTGGGGCTCAAGGACCTCCTGGCCCCCCTGCTGGCCTCCGGGGCCTTGCCGCGCCGAGGGTCCCCTCCGGCGGACTCGCGGGGCATCGTACCGGCCTGGCCGGTGTCCCTGGACCCTCTCCGGCTGGACTGCCGCCCCCCGGAGATCCGTTCCTGCCCGGGGATCTCCCTGGACCTGGGGGAGCTGCGGAGGGCGTTCCTCGGGGCCCAGGTGCGTCTGTCTGAACAGGAGGGAGGGAGGAAACAGGCGGTGGTGGTGACCAGCCCCTTGCGCTACTCCTATGCCGCCGAGCTGCCCCTGGCGCCACCCTGCCAGGAGGGAAGGTTCTGGCTGGAGTTCGAGCTCGAAGTGGGGCCGGACAGCCGGGTGTCCCTGGGCGTGTTGAACCACAGCAAGGACACGTTTCTGGCCAACATCAACCAGGCCGATACCAAGGGCCGATATCGCAAGATATACTTGGCGGTGCCCTCGGCCCGCCGGGCGGGCTATCTGATGATCTCCAACGCCCTGGAGCAAGGGGGGCGCCGGTCGTACCTTTCCCTGCGGGGCATCAGGCTATACTGCGGATGCCCCAAGGCCCGAAGCCGGGCACGGTGCGGGAAGTGCGGGGATGCTCCGGGGGCCCGGCCGGGCGGATCCAGGNAACCAGACAGGAGCGAAGGACCATGCGGGTGATGGTACTGGGAGGAGACGGCTATCTGGGGTGGCCCACGGCCATGGCCCTGGCGGCACGGGGAGACCAGGTGCTGGCGGTGGACAACTACCTGCGGCGTACCCTGTGCCTGCAGACCTCCTCACCCCCTCTGTTCCCCACCCCGGACCTGGTGAAACGGAGCGAGCTGTTCCAGGCCCTGAGCGGCCATCAGATCCAGGTGGAGATAGGCGACCTGCGCGACTACCGTTTCCTGGAGGGACTCTTCCAGCGTTTTCAGCCCCAGGCGGTGGTCCACTATGCGGAGCAGCCTTCGGCCCCCTATTCCATGATGGGCTTTCAGGAAGCCCGACTCACTCTCCTCAACAACCTGGAGGTGACCCTGAACGTAATCTGGGCGGTGCTCTCCCTGGCGCCGGACTGCCACATCATCAAGCTGGGCACCATGGGCGAGTATGGCACCCCCAACATCGACATCGAGGAAGGGTGGCTAACCGTGGAGCACAAGGGACGCAAGCACACCTTCCTCTATCCCCGCCAGGCTAGCAGCCTCTACCACACCACCAAGATCCAAGACACCGACCTGTTGTGGTTCTATGTGCGCACCAACGGCCTGCGGGTGACCGACCTCATGCAGGGTCCGGCCTACGGCTTGTCCACCCCCGAGACCGCCCTGCATCCAGACCTGCGTCCCTTCTTCAACTATGACGACATCTTCGGCACCGTGCTCAACCGCTTCCTGGTGCAGGCGGTGGCGGGGGTGCCCCTGACCGTGTTCGGCCGGGGGAACCAGACTCGGGGTTACCTCCACCTGCAGGACACCATCCAGTGTATCGAGCTGGCTCTGGACCATCCCGTGGCGCCCGGGGAGCTGCGCATCCTGAACCAGTTCACCGAGCTGTTTACGGTCAACCAGTTGGCCGAGAAAGTGCAGCGGGTGGGCCGGTCCCTGGGACTGAAGGTGGAGATCGACCACATTGAAAACCCGCGGGTGGAGGCCGAGGAACACTACTACAACCCTGTCCACACGGGTCTACTGGAGCTCGGCCTGAAGCCCCACTACCTCACGGACGAAGTCTTGGCCCACATGCTGCAAGAGGTGATGCCCTATCGTGACCAGATAGACACCGCCAAGATCCTGCCCCGGGTCTCCTGGCGCTAGCAGGGTGCAGGGAAGCATCATGGCCGGAAGACGGATACTGGGACGGCGAGAAGGCCGGTGCAACCCCGGGGGCGGAGGAGACTGGCCACCGAGCCACGGCCCGGGAAACTGAGGGGGAAAGCAGCATGTGCGGGCTGGCCGGTTGCGTGGTGGTGGGGCGAGGCGGTTTCCGGGTCACGCAGGCCTATCTGGAGCGCATGGAGGCGATCCTGGCCCACCGGGGTCCAGACGGCAAGGGGCTGTGGCTGTCGCCCGATGGGAAAGTGGGCCTGGCCCACCGGCGCCTGGCCATCATAGACCCCGCCCCACATGCCTCCCAGCCCATGAGCAACGAGGACGGCAGCCTGTGGTTGGTCTACAACGGCGAGATATACAACCACGCCGAGCTGCGGCGGGAGCTGGAAGCCCTGGGGGGACACCGCTGGCGCACGGACCACGCGGACAGCGAGGTGGTGCTGCACGCCTTCGAGCAGTGGGGCATCGACTGCCTGCGGCGTTTCCGGGGGATGTTCGCCTTCGCCCTCTGGGACGCCCGGCGGGAGGAGCTGTGGCTGGTGCGCGACCGGCTGGGCATCAAGCCCCTCTACTACAGCCTGCACCACGGGCGCCTGGTGTTCGCCTCGGAGATCAAGGCCCTTCTCCGCGACCCCCAGCAGGAGCGCGCGGTGGACGAGCGCTCCCTGTTCCACTTCCTCAGCTTTCTCACCACGCCCGCGCCGTACACCCTGTTCCAGGGCATCCGCAAGCTTCCTCCGGCCTGCTGGCTGCGGGTGGGTCGTTCCGGCTCGGTGCAGTTGCAGCGCTACTGGGACCCCTGGGAGGAGCTGACCCCCCTGCCGGGGATAGGCGAGGCCGAGGCGGCACAGCGGGTGCTGGCAGTATTGGAGGAGGCGGTCCGCCTGCGTACGGTGAGCGACATGCCGGTGGGGGTGTTCCTCTCCGGGGGCTTGGACTCCAGCACCAACGCGGTGCTGTTCGCCCGCCACTGGCGGCAGGAGGTGAAGACCTTCTCCATCGGCTACCAGGGGGAGTTCGCCTCCTACCCCGACGAGCTGCCCTACGCCCGCCTGGTGGCGCGCCGGGTNGGGGCGCGGCACCATGAGCGCCGCCTGGAGCTGGANGACCTGCTGCGCTTCCTGCCCCGCATGGTCTGGCTGCAGGACGAACCCATCGCCGACCCGGTGTGCGTGCCGGTGTACTACCTGGCTGAGCTGGCCCGGCGGCACGGCGTGGTGGTGTGCCAGGTGGGGGAAGGGGCCGACGAGCTGTTCTGGGGATACCCCGTCTGGCGTACCCTGCTGCGCCTGGAGCGCCTCAACCGCCTGCCCCTGAGTGGGGGGCTCAAGGCCCTGGGGCTGCGCGTCCTGGCCGCCCTGGGGCGCGACTGCGGCCAGCCATACGAGCTGCTGCGCCGGGGGCGGCTGGGACTGCCCCTGTTCTGGAGCGGAGCCGAGGCCTTCAGCGAGACGCACAAGCGGCGCCTGCTTTCGGCCCGCNTGCGCCGCCGCTTCGCCCGCACCAGCTCCTGGGAGGTGATGGAGCCCTGGTACCGGCGCTTCCNGCGGCGGGCCTGGGAGCCCTCGCGCCTGAACTGGATGACCTATGCCGACCTCAACCTGCGCCTGCCCGAACTGCTGTTGATGCGGGTNGACAAGATGACCATGGGGGTGGCNCTGGAGGCGCGGGTGCCCTTTCTGGANCACCGCCTGGTGGAGCTGGCCCTGGCCATCCCCACCCGGCTCAAGACCCGCCGCGGCCAGCTCAAGCACATCCTCAAGCGCGCGGTGGCGGACCTGCTGCCTCCGCCGGTGTTGGCCCGGCCCAAACAGGGCTTCGGGGTGCCGGTGCACGAGTGGTTCCGCCGCCGCCTGGGGCGGGAGATGGCGCGAGAGTTGCGGCAGTTTTGCCGCCGGACCGACTACCTGGACCCGGGCGAGGTGGAGCGGGTCCTGGAGCGGGGCAGCGCCATGCAGGCCTGGTATCTGTTCAACCTGGCCCTGTGGTGGCGGGCCATGGTGGCCGGCGAGCCGGGGGAGGCACCGGCGTGAGCGGTCCCCGGGTCCTGGTGTTGGCTCCCTACTTCCCGCCCCTGGCGGGTTACGGCCCGGTGATGCGCATCACCCGCCTGGTGCAGTATCTCCCCCGGGTCTCTTCCTGGCGGCCGGTGGTGCTCACCCTGCAGGACCGGGCCTATGCCTTTCTGCCCCGGGGTTCGGCGCCCCTGCTGGCCGAGCTGCCTCCCGCGGTGGAGGTGCACCGCTGCGCCACCCTGGAGCCCCGGGCGGGGCGCCTGTGGCGGGGGCTGGACTACCTTCCCTCGCCCGGAGGCCCGCGCCGCGGCCTGGGGCGCCTGCAGGAGCTGGTGCAAGACTACCTGATGATCCCGGACGTGCACCTCTTGTGGCTGCCCTTCGCCCTGGCCGCGGGCTGGCGCCTGGCCCGCCGCCGGNGGGTGCGGGTGATCCTGGCCACCTGTCCCCCNCACTCCAACGCCCTCACCGCGGCGCTGCTGGCCCGGCTGTGCCGCCGGCCCCTGGTGCTGGACTTCCGCGACGACTGGGTGGGCGAGCCCTGGCCGGCCATGGGCACGGCCAACAGCCCCTGGGCCCAGGGGCTGCAGCGGCGCCTGGAGCGCTGGGCGGTGGAGCAGGCCGCAGTGGTGCTCACCGCCACCCGGCGCAGCCTGGAGGCCTTCCGCCGCCGCCACCCCCATCTGCCCCCGCAGCGCTTCCGCCACCTGCCCAACGGCTGCCTGCCCCGCTTCCTGGCTCCCGGGGAGCAGAGGCCGAAACCCAGACGGGATCGCATGCTGGTGGTCTACGGCGGTAGCCTGGGCCCCACCCGGGACGTGGTTCCCTTCCTGCGGGCCTTGTTTCTACTGCGGGAGGCGGGCCACCCCCTGGCCGGGGAGCTCCAGGTGGTCTTCGCCGGGGGGCTGCCCCAACAGCCCCGGGCCCGGGTGCGGGACTGGGGGCTGGAGGACATGGTGCAGGAGAGGCCGTCCCTGCCGCCGGAGCGCTTCTTGGAGTTGGCGGCACAGGCCGACCTGTTGCTGGCCCTGGCCGATCCCTCACGCCCCACCAGCCTGCCGGGCAAGCTCTACCCCTACTGGTCCTCCGGCGTGCCCACCCTGCTCTTGGCGGAGGAGGGCGCGGCGCGGGANNTGGTGCGGGCTCACGCCCTGGGCTACACNGCGCCGCCCGACCGGCCCGTGGCCATCGCGGTGTGCTTGGCCCGCCTGCACCGCCTCTGGCGGGAGGGGCGCCTGCCTGCGGTGGACAGGGGTCCCCTGGGCGGCTACTATTATCCCGCCCTGGCCCACCGCCTGGCTGGTATCCTGGACCAGGCGGCGGAAGGGAAAGGGGGTGTGGGCCTTTGCGGGTGATGTTCCTCAACCCGGCCTANGGNCGCTTCTTCTGCAAGTCGGCCCGCTGGTTCGCGCGCTCGCGGGGGAGGGTGCAGCGGCATCCCGACTATCTCTGTCAGGCCCTGGCGGTGCTGGAGGAGGCGGGGCACCGGTGCGCCCTGGTGGACGCGGCGGCACTCAACCTGGGGCTGCGCGAGACCCTGGCCCGGGTGCAGGAGTTTCGCCCCCAGATGGTGGTGATCCAGGCCACCACCCCCACCATCCTCTCCGACCTGGAGCACGCCCGCGGGTGCAAGGAGGTGCTGGGGGGAGAGTGCCTCACGGTGATGGTGGGGGCGCATCCCTCGGCCGAGCCGGAGGATACCCTGCGCCGGGGGGCGGGTGCCCTGGACCTGGTGGCGCGGGGCGAG
>MTPE01000441.1 GCA_002011835.1 Desulfarculaceae bacterium JdFR-95
AGGCATGATCAACAGAGGTAACCCCGGCACCTATAAGGTTCGTCCGGCAAATGGGGCACCTTGGGATTGCGGCCCCGGCCGTCATCACAGGAGACTGGATGATATTTCGCCGTCTTTGCCAGGAAAACGATATGGTTCTTCTCTCGGACTACAACCGACAATGCCGAGGCCATGAATCCGTCCGGCATCCTTTTTCATATCATTTTCCTGGCAAAGACGAGCGCCCGATCTTGTTCATCCCGGGCCGGCCCGGGATGGTCCTACAACCACCCCGGCGTCTGCCGGATGAGCCAACTATAACCCGGCTGCGGCCCGGCTACCAACCACCGGCTCACCCGGCCAGGGACACCAGACGTTGGTAGAGGGCGCGCAGCTCGGCGCGGGTGGTGCCCAGGCGGCGCATCAGGACCTGGGGACGGCCCTGGGCCTGGCGCCAGGCCAGGCACTCCGGGCCCGCCACCACCAACAGGCCCCCGCCGGCTCCGAACAAGAAGGGATACAGGCGGCAGAACAAGGGCCGCGCCGACCGCGGCAGGCTGCAGCCCCCTGCGCCCAGGAAGACACACGCCCCGCCGCGGTCCACGCGCAGGCGCCAGGGCCGTCCCCGGACCAGGGAGGAAGCCAAGGCCGGGGCCAGCGATTCGGCCCAGGCGGGGAGGTCCTCCCCTGGCGGCGCGGGGGTGACGAACTGCTCCGGGGCCAGGCCCGAGGCTGCGGCCAGGGCCTCCACCTCGCCTTGGCTCAGGCCAAAGGCCCATCCCGCCTCGCCCTTGCCCAGGCGGCAGCAGCCCCCTCCTTCCCGGTGGCAGCGGGCGCAGACCGCGGGATCGGGAGAGAAGGCCGCCAAATTACTATGTCTGGTAGGGGTTTTTGCGCCAATATGTCGTGATCCTGGCATGATACCAGGATAAACCCTGGCGCGAGGTGTTACCAGGGCCTTTGGTTTAGGAGTTACATTTTAGCTAAAAAGTAGCTTGCGCCATGGCAAGGGGCTGTGCTATGTAGGGGCGAAAGGTCTATTTGTCATATCCATCAGAGCGAGCCGTCAGGGGGGCGGCGGTGTGAGGGGCCTCTTGGGGTGAGGCCGCCGGTCGCCGCCGATGGCATGAGCAAGTCCAGTGCAGGGAGGGCGACGATGATCTGGGACAAGAAATTCGAGACCATGTCCTACGACGAGATGGCCGCGTTTCAGCTCGAGAAGCTGAAGGAGACCGTGGCCTGGGTATATGAGCGGGTGCCGTTCTATCAGAAGAAGTTCAAGGAGCTGGGCCTGGAGCCGGGTGACATCAAGAGCCTGGACGATCTGTCGCGGCTGCCGTTCACGGTCAAGACCGACCTGCGCGACAACTATCCCTTCGGCCTGTGTGCCGTGCCCATGAAGGAGGTGGTGCGGGTGCATGCCTCCAGCGGCACCACGGGCAAGCCCATCACCGGTCCCTACACGGCCGAGGACCTGGAGCAGTGGACCGAGTGTATGGCGCGCAACCTGACGGCAGCCGGCATAACCAGCGAGGACATCTGCCAGAACGCCTACGGCCTGGGCCTGTTCACCGGCGGCCTGGGCTTCCACCAGGGCGCCCAGCGCATCGGCTGCACCATCATCCCCGCCAGCAGCGGCATGACCGAGCGCCAGGTGACCCTGATGAAGGACTTCGGCACCACGGTGCTGTTCAGCACCCCCTCCTACGCCCTGACCATCGCCGAGAAGGCCAAGGACCTGGGCGTGGACCTGCGGGAGCTGCCCCTGCGGGTGGGCGTGTTCGGGGCCGAGCCCTGGACCGTGGAGATGCGCCAGGAGATCGAGGAGCGCATGGGCATCAAGGCCCACGAGGCCTACGGCCTCACCGAGCTGATGGGCCCCGGCGTGGCCTTCGACTGCGAGGTGCAGGACGGCTACCTGCACATCAACGAGGACCACGTGATGGCCGAGATCATCGACCCGGTGACCGAGGAGGTCCTGCCCCTGGGCGAGAAGGGCGAGCTGGTCTTCACCGCCATCCAGCGCCGGGCCATGCCCATGATCCGCTACCGCACCCGCGACATCACCGAGCTGAAGCGNGAGAAGTGCGCCTGCGGCCGTACCCTGCTCAAGATGAAGAAGGTCATGGGCCGCTCGGACGACATGCTCATCATCAGCGGNGTCAACGTCTTCCCCAGCCAGATCGAGTCCCTGCTGCTGGAGGTGCCCGAGGTCGAGCCGCAGTATGTGCTGATCATCCGCAAGAAGGGCTACCTGGATGCGCTGAGCGTGGACGTGGAGGCCAAGCCCGAGGTCTACGACATGGGCGAGGAGAAGCTGCGCGAGGTGGAGAAGACCATTGAGGCCAAGATCCGCGGCGTGATCGGCATCGGGGTCAAGGTGCGCTGCGTGCCGCCCAAGAGCATCGAGCGCAGCGAGGGCAAGGCCAAGCGCGTGTTCGACGCCCGCAAGATGTAGCCGCCCGCCCCTGTAGCTGGAACAAGTGCACGCCCCGCCCCCGCCAAGGGCGGGGCGTGCTTTTGGGCCTGGGGACGGGACTGACGAAGCCGAGCGCACAAAACGGCTGCCTGTCCCTTGACTTGGGGGGCCGGGGCTGCTAACCGAGGCCAGGGGACCGGCACCAACCCTGGCCGCAGCGAGGAGCGATCATGAAGGAGCTCAACCGCCTCACCTACCAGTTCACCGAGTCCGTGATCCGCATGATGACCCGGGTGTGCAACCAGCACGGGGGCATAAACCTGGCCCAGGGATTCCCGGACTGGGACGCCCCGGCCGAGCTGGTGGAGGCGGCGGTGAGGGCCCTGCGCGAGGGCTGGAACCAGTATGCGGTCACCTTCGGCCAGCCCCGCCTGCGGCAGGCCATCGCGGCTAAGACCGAGGCCTACAATCATTTCCCCGTGGACCCGGACACCGAGGTGACCGTGGTGTGCGGCGCCACCGAGGGCATGATCGCCACCCTGAAGGCGCTCATCAACCCCGGCGACGAGGTGGTGATCTTCGAGCCCTTCTACGAGAACTACGGCCCGGACACCCTGCTTTCGGGCGCCACCCCCCGCTACGTGACCCTCTATCCCCCGGACTGGCGCTTCGACCCCGACGAGCTGGCCGCGGCCTTCAACCCCCGCACCAAGGCGGTGGTGATGAACACCCCCAACAACCCCACGGGCAAGGTGTTCACCCGCGCCGAGCTGGAGGTGATCGCCGAGTTGTGCCAGCGCTGGGACTGCTACTGCGTCAGCGACGACATCTACGAGCACATCCTCTACGATGGGGCGGAACACGTGTCGATGGCCTCGCTGCCGGGCATGAAGGAGCGCAGCATCATCATCAACTCGGTGAGCAAGACCTACTCCGCCACCGGCTGGCGGGTGGGCTGGGTGATCGCCCCGGCCGAGGTTACCGCGGCCATCCGCAAGGTACACGACTTCCTCACCGTAGGCGCGCCCTGCCCCCTGCAGGAGGCCACGGTGGCCGCCCTGGAGCTGCCCCAGAGCTACTACCACCAGCTCCAGGCCCGCTACCAGCGCTGCCGCGACCTGCTCTACGCCGTGCTGGAGGAGCAGGGCTTCAACCCCAACCTGCCCCGGGGGGCCTACTACATCATCACCGAGCCCAAGGAGCTGATGGCCCAGCTGGGCTGCGAGGACGACTTCGCCTTTGCCTACCGCCTCATCGAACTCACCGGTGTGGCCACGGTGCCGGGCAGCTCCTTCTATGCCCAGCCTGAGCGGGGCCGCTTTCAGGCGCGCTTCTGCTTCTGCAAACGGGACGAGACCCTCCAGCGGGCGGCCGAGGGCCTGCGCCGCCTGAACCGGGCCTGAGGGCTTCTGGGCCCTGCCAGTTTCTTGACGCCTGCCGCCGCGGCGCGGGCTTGGTTCCGCCATATTCTTGGCGGGTGGAGGGGTTCACCGCGGACACATGGCTGGAAACAGGCCCGGTTTTGCCCTGGGCTAGGGTCTTGGGCGAAGGCTCTGGGCCGTTTCTTCGTCCTGGGGTCTGTGTGGACATGCTGAACACGGGATGGCGGCTGGCCACCAGATATTGTAACGCCATCACGTGAGACGCCATATATAGTTATTGGTGTTGATATTTTGTTTCGGTTCGAGTCTTTGAGGTGGGAAAAAGTTTAGTGGTGTATATTTTTTGCTTGGCTTCGATCTGCTTTCTGTCTAGAATGACTGTCGATATTCAGAATCGGCCAGCAGCCTTATTGTGCAAAATTTCATCATGCATTATGGTGTTTTTCCAGATCGATGCATATTATTGTCGGACAAAGCGAGGCAAAGGGTATATACTCTATTAGGAGAAAGCGGGGGCGAGGGTTGGAGAGATTGGTTTAGGTTTGGCGTGCTTCTTGCTTGGACTCGAGTTCGATGACATGATTCACAGGCCTGCGGGCCGGCAAACCGGGACCATCTCATGCTTGCCCCGAGACCGCAGCGAAAGAAACTGACCATCATGGGCAGATCCAACGGACCGGTCGATCTGCAGCGCTGGTTGGAGGCCAACCAGCCGCAGCTTCACCCCACGCGGCGCAAGGTGTTGGCCGCGGTGGCGGAGCTGGGTTCCGGCCAGGCGGAGGTGACCAGCAGCCAGGTCCGCAAGGTGGTGGGTATCAGCCAGCAGCTATTGAACCGCCATCTGCGGGGCCTGGAGTCGCAGGGTCTGGTGGAGCTGGAGCACCGTGGTCCGGGGCTACCCTTGGTGGTGCGGATCACTTCGGCGGGGCTGCGGGCCTTGGAGCGGCGCCGGCCGCACAGCGAACCGGTGACAGAGGCCCAAGTAGCGCCGTCTCCTTCTGTTCGGCAGGCCCCACCGCCCGCAGCCAGGTCGCCGCTTCTGTCTCCGCGCTTGGAACGGTTTGCGCGGAGTCTGTATCGTGCCTTGGATGCCTACCTGCCCGGTCTGGGATGGGAGGACTTCCTGGCCCTGGTGGCTCCTGCGCTCAAGCGTCGTCCTCTGGCCATGGCGCTTTACGAGGCCTTGGAGCCCCACCTGGCCCGGGGTATGAGTCTGGAGCTGTTCACCCAGGTGTTGCGCGAGGTGGCGCGCCGGCTCAAGGAAGCGGGTACTCCTCGGGGCAGGCCCGCGGTACGTAGGCCCAAGCCGGCGGTCTCCGAAGGTCCCCCCCTGGGGCCGGCGGAGGCGGCCCTGGAACGGCGCCTGGAGCAGACCATGAACCCGCGTTACCGGGGCATGCCCTGGTATCAGCGCACCCGCGAGCTGAGCAACGAGTGGGATCGGGCCCGGCGGCGTCACCTGGGGCTGTTCTCCACCGCCTTCGACTCCTTCCGCCCCCGCTGGGAGCGGCCGGACTGGGACGACTTCAACCAGGCCCGGCGCCAGGCCGATGCGCGCGGCGCCCTCTACAGCGACTGGGTGCAGGCCCAGTTCGAACGCCTGGCCGCCCTGGGTGAGGACCACGTGCCTCCTTCTCAGCTCCACGGCCAGGAGGCCATCGAGGCCTGGCAGGAGCGCTTCGGAGTGGAGGAGGGCGAAGCCGCCCCCTTGGGGCCGGCGCCTTACACCATCGACACCTTCCGCCTGGACGACCCCCAACACGTGGCCTATGCCGAACGAGTGATTCGAGAGATCGAGGAGTTGGCCCGCCGCGTACTGGGAGGAGAAGACGAGACCGTGGTCCGTCTGCTGGTGGAGGCGGTGAGCGCGGGCAACCTACCCGCTGCGGCCCTGGAGTTGGCGCCCCGTTACAAGGAGCAGGTCCTGGCCGACCTGGCCCGCCGTCAGGCCAAGGCATCCCGTCGCGCCCCGGCTGCATCCTCTATCAGCGGGAGCACGCCGCGGACCCGGATCATCATCTAGCTCGCCGCCGTTCTCACCGCGCCTGTCCGCCCCTTTGTTTCCTTTTCTAGACCGGCTGCTTGTCCTGCCGTGGCCCACGGACGGTTCCTCTGGCACGGCTGGGGAGAGATATGGCCGAGGATCAGGCCTTGTTGGTGATGGGGGCTTGGTTTGGGCCTTCCAATTCGCGGGCCACCTCCCGGAGTTGGGCATGGTCCGGTTCGGCCTGCATCGCCCGGTTGAGCAGTTTACGGGCCTCTCCCACGCGGCCGTAGGCCAGGAAGAAGCGGGCCACTTCGGCCACCAGCTCCCAGTCGCGGCGCTCCAGGCCCAGACGCACGGCGGTGTTCATGGAGGCCAGGGCCTCGGGTTGGCGCTGCATGCGTTCGTAGAGGCGGGCCAGATTGAAGTGGAGGCGGGCGGAATGGGGGGCCAGTTTCAGGCCTTGCCGATACTCGTCCAGGGCCTCTTGGTAACGTCCCTCGCCCACTAGGCGCAGCCCTCTGCGGGAGTGGGCCTCCACCTGGGCCTCGCGGGAGGCCTCGGCCGCCCGCAGGGCCTCTTCGGCCATGCCGGGTTCGCCGTGCTCCTGGCAGATGCGGCGTATCTCCTGGAGGTTGTCCTGGTCGTTCAGGTTCAGGCGCAGGCTGGTGGTCAGGTGGCGAAGGGCAGGGTCCTTGAGACCGGCCTCCAGGTAGATGGCGCCGGCGGTACGGTGCAGGTGGGCGGGGGGCAGGGGCGGGATGTTGCCGGGCCAGGTGGCGGGGTCGGCGATCTGGGCCAGCACCTCCTCGGCCCGCTCCACCTGGTGGTCCAGGGCGTGGGCCTTGGTCATGAGCAGCAGGGAGTCCAGGCGTTCGGCGGTCTTGCCTTCCTCCCGGCCGATGCGGGCAGCCTGGCGGAACACCGCCGCGGCCTCCTGGTAGCGGCCCTGGTGGAGGATGCTCTTGCCCAGATAGAGGTGATTGCTGAGGCGGTTCTGCCGCGGCTTGAGCTCCAGGGCCTTGGCAAAGGCCCTCTCGGCCAGGGGGTAGTGTTCCATCTGGAAGCGCAGGCGGCCCAACAGCTCCTGGCGGCGGGCGTTTTCCGTACCCCGGCGATCCATGGCCTTTTGCAGCACCTCCAGGGCGCCGCCGGCGTCGCCCTCGGCCAACAAGGACTCGGCCAGGGCGTCGTAGGCGCGAAAGAACTGGGGGCTGATCTCCAGGGCGCGCTGGTAGAGCTGGCGGGCCTCGCTCACCTGGCCCTGGGCCTCCTTCATGCGGCCCATCTCCACCAGGGCGGCGGTGGCCTCCGGGTCCAGCTCCAGGACCCGCCAATAGCAGCGCTCCGCCTCCTCGTAGCGTCCCTGGCGGGCCAGCAGTCCCCCCAGCCCGAACAGGGGCCAGCGGGCGCGGGGTCGGTTCTGGGCCGCGCTGAGGAAGGCGTCCACCGCCCGTTGGGCGTTGCCCGTGGCCTCCCAGCGCAGGGCGCGGGCGGTGGTGAGCCGTCGCTCCAGGATCAGCTCCAGGCGGCGGGTCAACTTCTCCGCGCTGATGGGCTTGGTGAGGTAGGCGTCCTGTTGCTCCTCGGCGGCGCGGATCACCTTCAGGTCCAGGGTCTCGGCCGTGACCATGATGAAGATGATGTCGTCCACCTGGGGGTCCAGGCGCACCGCCTCCAGCATCTGCAGGCCGTCCATGCGCGGCATGTTCCAGTCCACCAGGGCCAGGTCGCAGTCGTACTCCTTCAGCAGTTTGAGGGCCTGTTCCCCGTTGGGGGCGCGGTGTATCTCGCGGAAGCCGGCCTGGCGCAGGGCCTGGACCAACAGCAGGCGCATGGTCTGCATGTCCTCGGCCACCAGGGTGGAGGCGGTGCGGTCGGCCACCCTCTCCAGGCGGGCGATTTCGCGGTCCAGGGCCTCCAGGGAATAGCCCCCGAAGTCCTGCAGCCAGCCCTGGTCTCCCTGTGGCGTGGGCGACATGGCCTAGAGTCAACCCTCCTCCGGCGCGGGCAGACGCAGCCAGAAACAGGCGCCTCCCGCGGGCAGGTTTTGGTAAGACACCTCGCCGCCCAGTCGCTCCGCCGCCCGGCGGCAGAAGTAGAGCCCCAGGCCGGTGGAGCCGCGGGTGGGGCGCCCTTGGGCGAAGCGCTGGAATATGTCGTCCCCCAGCTCCGGGTCCACCCCGGGGCCGGTGTCCTCCACCTCCACCAGGGCGTCGCCGTCTTGACGACGCACGCGCAGGAGCACGCGCCCTCCTCCGCCTTCTTCGGGGGAGGAGAACTTCAGCGCGTTGAACAACAAGTTGATCAGGATGCGTTCCACCAGGTCCTCGTCCCCTTCCAGTTCCACCGGCGCGGGCGCCTCCACCTGGATCTCCACCTCACGCACCTGGGCCACCGCGGCCAGACAGGAGGCCGCCTCGCGGGCCAGGGCGGCCAGGTCCAGCTCCACCGGGTTCACCGGCAGGGTATCGTTGTCCATGCGGTTCAGGTCCAGCAGGTTGGTGATACGTCGCCAGAGCTGCTCCAGGTCTCCTTCGGCCAGGGCCAGATACTGCTGCCGCTCCTCCGGCGTCAGGGCCTCGGGCTGGCCCAACAGGCGCATGACCTCCTTCACCCCAGTGAGGGGGGCCTTCATGTCGTGGAAGATCATGTACATCAGGTCTTCCTTGGCCTGTTGGGTGCGGGCCAGCTCCTGGTAGGCCTCCTGGAGGCGGGCGTGCAGCACGCTGAAGTGGATCAGGTTGGCCACTTGGCGGGCGGTGTCCTGGGCCAGGGTCAGGTCTTCCTGGCTGAAGAAGTCGGCACCGGCCTTGTCGGCCAGGTTCAGCACGCCGACCACCTCCTGATCCACGGCCAGGGGCAGGCTGATGAGGCTGCCGGTGCGGTAGTTGCTCTGGTCGCCCTGGCGGCAGACCCGAGCGAAGGAGCTGTCGCTGATGTCCTTGGCATAGACGGGCCGGCCGCTGCGTAGTACCTCGGTGGATATGGTGGACTCGCTCAAGGGAGTGGCCAGTCCGATGATACGGGGGTCGGTGGCCGCGCGGACCACCAGGCGGTCTTTTTCCACCACCATCAGGGAGGCGCGTTCGGCCCGGGCCAGTTGGGCCAGGACCTCCACCGCCCGCTGGAGCTTGGCGTCCAGGGTGAGCCCGGGGTCGGCCAGGGTGCGGGCCAGCTCCACCAGGCTCTGCAGGCGCTGGTTCTCCTCCCACAGCTCGGGGCAAAGCTGTCTGGCGTCGCTCATGGCTTCCTTCCATGTTCCGCCGGCAAGGGGTCAGGGCGGGCCGGCGGGTTCCCCCCATGTGTGTGGGGCAGGCATCGAGAGGTTATGCAACAGGCGTTCCATCTCCTGGGTCCAGGAGATGGCCGGCCCGTTCCAGGTCTTGGGGGTGGTCCACGTCCCAGAGGCTGTGGGCGCTGGCTGGCACGCGGACCAGGCCGTCTCCCAGGCGCTCCACCAGGCGGCGGGCACCCTGATCTCCGCGCAGACGGGCGAGGTGGGGCAGATGTCTGGCGGCAAAGGCCACCGGGTGTCCGCGGCGGGTGCCGGCAAAGGCCGCGGCCGCTCCGGCCGGAGCGGTGGCCGCGGCCTGGGCCACCTCGCGCACCAGTCGCGCGTCCACCAGGGGCATGTCGCCCAGCAGTACCACCAGCACCCCTGCCCCCAATTCCTGGGCCCGCGCCGCGGCCAGGGCCAGAGACGAGCCCATACCCGCGGCAGGGCAGGGGTTGAGCAGCACCTCCAGGCGGGGGTGCTGGGGAAGCAGGGGCTGCACGCGTTCGGCGTGGAAGCCGAGCACCACCAGCACCCGGTCCAGCCCCGCCTCCAGGGCCGCCTCCACCGGCCAGAGCAGCAGGGGTTTGCCCGCCAGCGGGGCCGACAGTTTGGCGCCTCCGAAGCGCCGCCCCTCCCCCGCGGCCAGCACGGTGGCCACGGTTTGTCCCGCCCTGGTGTGCGCTTGGGCCACGGGCCTTGCGCCCTCCTCAGAGGGGAGCGAGGGGCCAGGGAAAGCCTTGGCTCTCGTTCCCCGCATCCACTCCTTGTCCAGAGCCTCGCACTCAGGCCCTGGGGGGGACCCGGCGGGAGGCTCACGGTGATTTGGCAGTCGGGTTTGGGGGTGTGAGAGGGCCTCCTCCCCAGAGGCAAACAGCGCCCCCGCGCCCCCCTCTCCAAGAGAGGTCTGCCCTCCCCTGTCTGCGCGCGGGCACCGATCTGGTGGAGCCGAACGATGAAGTCCGCAGAGATGTCTTCCCCGACCGAGGGGCCGCGGGCTCCCTTGTTTCCCGTCCTCCTGGTTCGGCCCCGCTCTGTCTTTGGGCCTGGGTGGATTTTCACGGCCGGCTTTCATCCGCGCCAGGAGGGCGGGTTTGGTCTGGTGTCCTCCGGTCGGGCGATAGCTTAACCCGACCGGAGGTTTCTAATCAACGTCCCAACCCACCAGCCGCGGCAGCCAGAGCACCGCGCTGGGCCAATAGGTCATGAGCATGAGCACGCCCAACTGGATGGTGATCCAGGGCAACACCGCCCGGGAGACGTAAATCAGGTCCTTGTTGGCCAGGGCGCCGGTGATGTAGAGGTTGACGCCCATGGGCGGCGTACAGTAGCCGATGGCCAGGTTCACGGTCATGAGCAGTCCGAAGTGGACCACGTTGATGTCGTAGTGGCTGAGCATGGGCAGGAAGATGGGCCCCAGGATGAGGGTGGCGCTGATGATGTCCATGAACATGCCGATGATGAGCAGCAGGATGTTGATGGTGATCAGGAACACCCAGGGCTGGGTGATGGAGCCCACCACCGCCTCGCTGATCTTGGCCGGGATGGCCTCCAGGGTGAGGTAGCGTCCGAAGCAGGTGGCGCCGGCCACGATGATGAGCAGGGTGGCGCTGGTCACGGCCGAGTTGACCATGACCTTCTTCACGTCCTGGAACTTCATGCTCTTGTGGATGAACAGCTCCACCACCAGGGCGTAGACACAGGCCACCACCGCGGCCTCGTTGGCGGTGAAGGCGCCGGAGAAGATGCCGCCGAAGATGATGACCGGCAGCATGAGCGCCCAGAAGCCCTTCTTGAAGGCATCCCACACCTGGCCCAGGGTGGGCACCGGTGCCTCCACGAACCCCGGGTTGCGTTTGGCCCAGAGGTAGGCGTAGGTGCACATGCCGCCCATGATGAGGATGCCGGGGATGAAGCCGGTGAGGAACAGGCCCTCCAGGGAGCAGTTGCTGATCATGGAGTAGAGGATCATGGAGATGGAGGGCGGGATGATCACCCCCAGGTTGGGTGCGGCGGTCATGCACCCGATGGCTATTCGTTCGTCATATTTGTTGTCGATGAGCGCGGGGATCATGAAGCCGCCGATGGCCACCACCGTGGCCACGGTGGAGCCGCTGATGGCGCCGAACATGCCGCAGGCCAACACGCCGGCCATGGCCAGGCCACCGGGCAGCCAGCCCACCACCGCGTTGGCGAAGGTGATGAGCTTGTCCACGATGGAGCCGCTGGTCATGATGTTGCCGCATAGGATGAAGAACAACACCACCACCAGGGCGAACTTGTCCATAGACCGGAACAGGCTCTGAGCCAGGACCAGAAGCGGCAGGTCGGTGAAGGCGATGAAGCCAATGACCGCGGTAAAGAACAGACAGAGGAACACCGGCACCGTGGCCGCCATGGCCCCCAAGAGCACTACCAGGATTACGATGTAACTGAGTTCCATTCCGAAGGCCCCTCACCCTTGTCTAAGCGGCCTGCTTCTTGGCCTTGGCTTCGTTGTAGTCTTTCCACATGACCTGGATGGTGCGTATGAACATGGTGGCGCCCATCAGCGGCAGCACCGCGTAGAGGATCACCAGAGGGATCTCCAGAATGATGGTCTTCTGGAAGGTGCGCGCCTGCAGGGCGGCCATGTCCCAGCCCAGCTTGAAGATCAGCACCGAGAATATCAGGACGGACAGGTGGCTTATGTAGGCCAGGGTCCTCCGCAGTCGGGGCACGAGCTGGACCAGGGCGTCGATGGTGATCATGGAGCCGTTTTTGATGGCCGGGGCCAGGCCCACGAAGGTGGTGTAGATGATGATCTCGCGGATCATCTCCTCGGACCAGGCCAGGGAGTAGTGGAACACGTAGCGGAGCACCACGTTGACGAACAAGGACAGCAGCCCCAGCATCACCGCTACGTAGAGGGTCCACTCCTCGAAAAAGGTGAGTATCTTGTCCAGCACATCCAGGATGCGGGTGAACATGGGAGATGCCTCTTAATGGCTAAGGGCCGGGCCGGAGGACGACCTCCGGCCCGGCCGGTTCAACGGACGGACTACTTGGTGTAGCCCAGGTACTTCTGGACCGCCTTGAGATACTCGGGGCCGATGGCCTTGGCGTACTCCTGGTGCACCACGTCACCCTGCCGCTTGAGGGTCTCCAGGTCGGCCGCGGACAGCTCCCAGAACTTCACGCCCATCTTGAGGGCGCCCTTCTTGCAGTTCTCCTCCTGGGTCTTGGTCTGGGCGCGGTAGATCTTGCACTGCTCGGTCACCACCTGGCGGAAGATCTTCTGCAGGTCCTTGGGCAGCGACTCGAACCAGGCCTTGTTGAAGATCCAGATGAACAGACCCTGGGCGTAGTTGATGGGGGTGAAGTTGTGGGCGACCTCGAACTTCTTGGTCAGGTAGCACACCAACAGGGTGTGGTCCAGACCGGTGATCACGCCCTGCTTGAGCGCGGTGGGCACGTCGGGCCAGGGCATGACCACGGGGTTGAAGCCCCAGGCCTTGTAGGTCAGCTTGTTCACCGCCGCCTCGGCGATGCGGAACTTCACCTTCTTGGCGTCGGCGATGGTCTTGACCGGGATGGTGGTGGCCCAGCCGTACTGGCCGTAGCCGGTGATGCCCAGGCCGATGATGCCCTGGTGCTCCATGCCGGCCAGGAAGTGGCTGAACAGCTTCTTGTTGGCCACGAACTTCTCGAGCTTCTCATAGGTGTTGACCAGGAAGGGGAGGTTCACCAGGCCCATGCGGGGGCCCATGTTGGGCGCGGCCACCGAGCTGACGCTCATGCCCTGGATGGCGCCCATCTGCAGCTGGTTGAGCACCTCCACCTCGCCACCCAGCATGGAGAAGGGGATGTACTCGAAGTAGATCTGCCCCTTGGTGGCCTTCCACAGGGCGTCACGGATGGCGAAGCCCGCGTACACGCCCTTGATGGCCGGGTGGCTGACGTTGCTCACCTTGATCTTGTACTTGGCCTTGGAGTAGTCGAAGGCCGGCTTCCACTTCTCCAGCGACGGCTTCTTCTTGGCCAGGGCTACCGGCGCCAGGAGCGCCAAGGCCGCCACCAACACCACCGATACCGTCAACCACTTGGAAAATCGCATAAACCCTCCCTTGACTCTTTCAAGATTTACGGTTGTTGCAGATACCTAAGACTGCCCTTTACACCCTAGTTCCGCCGGCGCGACCGGCTGTTGGTGGCCACGCCACTTGCCGAACCTTGGTCACCCGTGGTTGGGAGCCCTGTTGCCCGTCTCTTTTTGCCGCCACGCGCACAGAGGCGACCCTTCGCGGCGGTCGGGCGGCCTGGTCTCGTTAGGTGGGCAGCAGCTCCCGTTCCGCCCGCAGCTTGCGCTGGCGCTCCAGTTGCTCGGGCGAGTGCTTCACCAACAGCACCGGGATGGGACACTTGTTGAGCACCGTGCGCACCACGCTGCCGCCCAGGATCTCCTCCCACTCGGTCAGCCCGCTCTGGGGGATGATCACCATCTCGTAGCCCTCCTCGGCCGCGATCTTGCAGATCTTCTCGCCGGGAGAGCCCTCCTCGATGCGGGTTTCATACTCCACTTCGGCCTGGGCAAAGGGTTCGGCCGCCCGCTGCAGCACCTCCTCCGCCCGACGGCGCATGGCCTTGCGGATGCGCTCCTGGTCGTCGGGGCTGATGCCGTGTCCCACCAGACGCTTGGTGTTGACCACGTGGAGCAGGGTCACCGACAGAGGCATGCGCCAGTTGAGCTTGAGGGCATACTCCTCAGCCGTGAGCGAGTTGCGGGCCGTGTCCACCGGGATGAGAACCTTGCTTTTCATTTGGCTGCCTCACTGATCGGGTTGGCAGAGACACCCTCTGCACCAGGACCGGGAAACGGGCGCGCCGATGGTTTCTCGACGCCAGCCCGATTGAGAGACGGGCGATACGACGGTCCGGCGGAGGCGCTCGCGAGGCCCCGTTACGGCATCTGGCCGCGGCCGGACCCGCTGGGACGAGAGGGCAACATCGGCCGTCCCCATTCCCCTGGCCATGCATGGCACAAAACCATGGCCGCTGGCCAGGGGCTCTCTGTCCTCCCGCCGCCGCTCGACCTGCCGTGCCGCAGGCCCGTACACCGCCAAACCCCGTAGCCTGGGCCTCCCTACTCACTGGCCAAACGGGCCGCGTTCGTGGTCTCCTTTATGGTTCTCGCGGGCAAGAGAAGGGGCCGGTCTTGGTTACCCCGAATGCAGCCTAGCAGAGAGAATGGGGGAAGGTCAAGCAGAAGCGGAATATGTGAAAGATGTCGCCAATAGGTGCGCCTGAGGGCGGCCTCACAGCTCCACCACCAGCCCGTCGCGGGCGGCCAACACCAAGCCCTCGAACACCGACCCGGCGGAGCGTACCGCCAGTTCCGGGTCCACCTCGCGGTAGAGGTGACTGAGCAGCAGGGTCTTCACCCCCGCCTCCCTGGCCAGCCGTCCCGCGGCCAGGGGATGCAGGTGCCCGGGCTTGGGGTTGTCGTCCGTGGCCGCGCAGTGGACCACAAGCAGCTCCGCCCCGCGGGCCAGGGCGGCCAGCTCCTCGGTGGCCTCGCTGTCGCCCAGGTAGACCAGGCTGCCCCCGGCATACTCCAGGCGGTAGGCCAGGCTGGTCTCCAGGTGGCGGGCCGGCGCGGTGGTTATCTCCAGCCCGGCCAGGGACAAGCTCTGCCCCGGCTCCACCAGCTCCACCTTGAGCCGCTCCGGGGGCGGCTGCACCCAGGAGCCGAACACCCCGGCCAGGCCGGCCAGCACCGGCTCCAGACGGGCGTGGCCCACCAGGCGGAGCTCGGCGTTTTCCCTCATCACCGGGTCGTGCTTCAGGGCGAACAGAAGGGGCAACAGATCGCTCAGGTGGTCCAGGTGGTGGTGGCTGATCAGCACCGCCCGCACCTGCTCCGGCCGGTGTCCTTCCTCCACCAGCCGCCGCCAGGCGCCCTGGCCCAGGTCCAGCATCAGTTTGGCCTCCCCGGCCGTGACCAGGTAGGCGGGTGAGGAGCGCTCGGCCCGCAGCTCGCAACTGCCCGAGCCCAGCACGGTGAGGGTGAGACGGCTCACGTTTGTCCTCCCGGTTGGCTGCGGATACTGTCGCGGCGTTTCTCTATGGCCCGGAGCAGGGCCAAGGGTACGGCCAGGTCGCCCTTGCCTCGGCCCAGGGCGATGTCGGGCTTGGCCCGGCCGTGGAAGTCGCTGCCCCCGGACACCACCAGGCCCAGGCGGGCGGCCAGCCGCTCCAGCCACAGGCGGG
>MTPE01000453.1 GCA_002011835.1 Desulfarculaceae bacterium JdFR-95
CGCGGTGGTGGAAGCCGACACCGGCGCCATCGGAGGCTCCTTCAGCCACGAGTTCATGGTCCTGGCCGACACCGGCGAGGATGCCCTGGTGAGCTGCGGCTCCTGCGGGTACGCGGCCAACACCGAGAAGGCCGAGGTGGCGCCGCCAGCGGGCGAGCCCCCCGCGCCGGCGGCGGACCTGAAGCGGGTGGACACCCCGGGAGTCCACACCGTGGAGGAGGTGGCCGCCTTCCTGAAGGTGCGGCCGGAGGAGGTGGCCAAGACCCTCATCTATCTGGCCGACGGTCAGCCCGTGGCGGCCATGGTGCGCGGCGACCGCGAGCTGAACGAGGTGAAGCTCAAGAACCTGCTGGGCGCGGCCGAGCTGGAGCTGGCCGGCCCGGAGGTGATCCAGGAGGTCACCGGCGGGCCGCTGGGCTTCAGCGGGCCGGTGGGGCTTTCCATACCCCTGTACGTCGACGCGGAGCTGTATGCCGCCGCGTCCCTGGTGGTGGGGGCCAACCAGGCCGACGCGCACCTGGTGGGCCTGCACCTGGAACGGGACGTGCCCCAGGCGCGCAAGGCCGACCTGCGCCTCATCGCCCCGGGCGACCCCTGTCCCCGCTGCGGGGGGGAGCTGACCTTCGCCCGCGGCATCGAGGTGGGCCACATCTTCCGCCTGGGCACCAAGTACAGCCAGGCCCTGGGCGCCACCTACCTGGACCCCCAGGGCCAGCAGCGGCCCATCGTGATGGGCTGCTACGGCATCGGGGTCAGCCGCATCGTGGCCGCGGCCATCGAACAGGGCCACGACGACGACGGCATCGTCTGGCCCATGCCCATCGCCCCCATGAGCGTGACCATCCTGCCCCTGGCCCGCGAGGGCGAGGTGTGGGACGCTGCCCAGTCCCTCTACCAGGACCTCACCGCCCGGGGCGTGGACGTGCTTCTGGACGACCGCGACCTGCGGCCGGGGGTGAAGTTCAAGGACGCCGACCTGATCGGCATACCCTTGCGGGTGGTGGTGGGTGCCCGCGGCCTGAAGGAGGGCAAGGTGGAGCTGAAGCACCGGGCCAGCGGCGAAGTGGAGATGCTGCCAGTGGACGGGGCGGCGGAGCGCCTGGCCGAGTTGGTGGCCCAGGCCGGGGGACAGGCCCTCTGAGCGCGTCGGGACACAGGGGCTCTCTTTGGGGCGTACCCGACTTCCCGGAGCCGGGGCGGACAGGATACCGCGGTTACGCAGGTATCCGTGAGCGACTAGGGTGGGACGAACATGGTCCGCATCAACGAGATAATCGAGGCGGTCAAGTCGTACCACCCCGCGGCGGACGTGACCGCCATCATGAAGGCCTACGTGTACTCGGCCAAGGTGCACGCGGGCCAGTTGCGCCGCTCCGGCGAGCCCTACCTGAGCCATCCCCTGGCCGTGGCCTCCCTGCTCACCGAGATGAACCTGGACGTGGCCAGCATCTGCGCGGCCCTGTTGCATGACGTGGTGGAGGACACCCCCGCCACCCTGGACGACATCACCCGCCTGCTGGGGGAGGAGGTGGCCCACCTGGTGGACGGGGTGACCAAGATCAACGTGCTCACCGAGGGCACCGGCGCCCCCGACCACCGCGCCCAGGCCGACTCCCTGCGCAAGATGATCCTGGCCATGGCCCAGGACATCCGCGTGCTTTTGATCAAGCTGGCCGACCGCCTGCACAACATGCGCACCCTGGGCTACCTGCCCGAGGACAAGCAGCGCCGCATCGCCACCGAGACCCGCGACATCTACGCCCCCATGGCCCACCGCCTGGGCATCCGGCGCTGGCAGGCCGAGCTGGAGGACCTGGCCCTCTACTACCTGGAGCCCGAGATCTACCGCCGCATTCAACAGCGCGTGGCCTACCACAAGGAGGAGCTGGAGCGCTTCAAGGCCGAGGTCATGGGCCGGATAGAAAAGGCCCTGGCCGACTACGACATCTCCTGCCGCCTGGAGGGGCGGGTCAAGCACTTCGCCTCCATCTACCAGAAGATGCTGCGCCGCAACGTGGACATCGACGACATCTACGACATCATCGCCTTCCGCGTGATCGTCAACACGGTGCGGGAGTGCTACGAGGCCCTGGGCATCATCCACAACCTGTGGAAGCCCATCCCTGGCCGGTTCCGCGACTACATCGGCATGCCCAAGCCCAACATGTACCAGTCGCTGCACACCGCGGTGGTGGGGCCCCTGGGCCAGCGCATGGAGATCCAGATCCGCACCGAGGCCATGCACCGCGTGGCCGAGGTGGGCATCGCCGCCCACTGGCGCTACAAGGAGAACGGCGCCACCGACCTGGCCGAACAGAAACGCTTCGAATGGCTGCGCCGCCTGCTGGAGTGGCAGCGGGAGATGGACGACCCCTCCGAGTTCATGCGTACCCTGCGCATGGACCTCTACCCGGAGGAGATATTCGTCTTCACCCCCACGGGCGAGGTCAAGGAGTTGCCCCGCGGCTCCACCCCCATAGACTTCGCCTATGCCATCCACACCGAGGTGGGCCATCGCTGCGTGGGAGCCAAGGTTAACGGACGCATGGTCTCCCTGCGCACCGAACTCAAGACCGGCGACCAGGTGGAGATCATCACCCAGGCCAACCACCGGCCCTCCAAGGACTGGCTCAAGTTCGTGGCCAGCAGCCGCGCCCGCCAGAAGATCCGGGCCTACATCCGCGAGTCGGAACGCAGCCGGGCCGTGGCCCTGGGCCGCGAGCTCTTGGACCGGGAGCTGCGCAAACACAACACCACCCTGGCCGCAGTGACCAAGGAAGGCAAGCTGGAGCCGGTGGTGGCGGAGTTCTCCTTCAAGGACCCGGACCACCTGTTGGCCGCGGTGGCCTACGGCAAGATCTCCCCCCGCCAGGTGGTGCATCGCCTCCTGCCCGAGGTGGCGGCGGAGAAACGCCGCCGGCCCGGGCTATTGGAACGCACCCTCAGCCGCCGGCGCCGGCGCCAGCCCAAGGAAGGGATCAAGGTCAAGGGGGTGGAGGACGTGATGGTGCGCTTCGCCCGCTGCTGCAACCCTCTGCCCGGAGACGCCATCACCGGCTACATCACCCGCGGCCGCGGCATCACCGTACACCGCGGCGACTGCCCCCACCTCGACCGCGTGGACCCCGAACGCCGCGTGGAGCTGGAGTGGGACACCTCCCAGCGCCAACCCCGTCCTGCCCGCATCCAGGTGCTCAGCGCCGACCGCTCCGGCGCCCTGGCCGACATGGCCGCAGTGATGAAACAGCACGAGATCAACATCCTGGAGGCCGACGTCAAGACCAACGAAGACCAGACCGGCACCGCCACCTTCCTCATCGAGGTGACCGATACTCAGCAACTACAGCGGGTTCTGGCGGACCTGAAACGGGTCAAGGGCGTGATCGAGGTACGGCGCCTGGGCCTCAAGCCTTGAGGATGTCTTCGTTCCTCCTGCGTGCAGCGAAACAAAGGGCCAGCATTCCTACCGAGTGCTGGCCCACATGCTCGCTCCGTCGTGGTTTGGGCTCAGGCCGCCGCGGCCCTGCGCCGGCGCCGCCACAAGGCCCCGAACCCCAGGGCCGAACCCACCATGAGCAGGGTGCCCGGCTCGGGCGCGGCCGCCGCAGGCGAGGTGTAGGTCACCTCCAGAATGGGCCGCAGGTTGAAGCGGCGGTATTCGCTGGAGAAAACCGCAGAATAGTCCCTGCCCAGCGAAGCCAGCAGCACCCAGCCGTAGTTGTTCTGGCCGTCGGCCCAGGCCTGGAGGGAACGGGTGACGTCCACCCCATACCAGCCCGAACCCAAGGGAGTGAAGGTGGCGTCGGCCGTGGCTACGGCCTCGCTACCCAACTGCACCCCTTTGCCCATGCTATTCCAGGTGTCGCTCTCGTCCCAATAGCGGGTCATGCGGTGCAGGCTGCGTTCTTCTCGGGAGCCGTTGTAGAAGTACAGGCGCAGGGTGGCGCTCTGGATACTGCTGCCCAGGGGAATCTGGTCCGCGCCGCTGCCGAAGATGTTGTCGAAACGGATCAGGGTCTGGATCTCTCCGTAATGGCGATAATGGTGATGGTGATGATGAATAGGCCGCAGAGCCCGATTGTACTGCACCAGGTAGCGGTAGGAACCATAGCTGTGGTCTGGGTGCATGGAGGCCAGCATGGTATCGCTGATGCCGCTGCGGTAGTCAAAGGTAATAGTGTCGGCTAGCGCAACACCCGCCGCCAAAGCCAAGGTGATCGTCAAGACTATGACACCAAGGCATCGAACCATGATAGTCTCCTCGATAGAGTTGCCTCTGCTTAAATTATAGGTATTGATGGCCTTTGCGGCAACTGGAAGAGATTGCCGCTGGCAGGGGCAAGCTTCTGGCGATTTATATAGCAAATTTCGAGCCAGTCTCCTTGTCCGCTCCCGACCCCAGGGCCGTCTCCAGGGCCGCCAACAGGCGCTTTTGTTCTTCCGGGGCGGCCACGGCCATGCGCAGGTGGTAGGGGCCGCAGCCGGCGAAGTTGGCGCAGTCGCGCACCAGGACTCCCTCCTGGAAGCAGCGGGCCGCCACCTGGGAGGCATCGGGGCCCTCGGCAGGCAGGCGCACCAGCAGGTAGTTGGCCTGGCTGGGGAAGGGCTCGAGCCCCCGTGCGCGCAGGGCCTGGGCCTGTATGTCGCGCCAGTGACGCACCACCCGCCGCGTCTGGGCGGCGTATTCTGTCTGCTCCAGGCACCAGGTGCCCGCCACCTGGGCCAGGGTGTTGACCGACCAGGGCTCACCCAGGGGCGCGAGCTGGACCGCGGTGTCGGGGTGGCAGATCAGGTAGCCCAGGCGCAGGCCGGCCAGGCAGTAGAACTTGGTCAGCGAGCGCAGCACCACCAGCCGGTCGTAGTTCATCACGGCCTTGGGTGCCCAGGCGCGGGCCGCGGCGGGGGCGAAGTCGATGAAGGCCTCGTCCACCACCAGCCAGGCACAGCGGCTGCGGGCCTGGGACAGCAGGTGCTCCAACATCGCGATGTCCACCAGCCCGCCGGAAGGGGTCAGCGGGTTGCCCAGGATCACCGCCCCGGGCTGGCGCTCCCAGAGCTGGTCCAGGTCGTGGGCCGTGGGGGCGAAGTGGTTGGCCTCGGAGAGCAGGTGGAAGTGGAAGTGGGCTCCGAACTGGGCCAGGGCGCGGGGGAACTCCATGAAGGTGGGGGCGAAGACCACGATGTCGGGCATGGTCAGCGCCCGGGCCAGCAGGCGGATCAAGGCGGTGGAGCCGTTGCCGGGCAGGATGGCCTCGGGCGGCAGGTCCAGGTGGCGGGCCAGGGCTTGGCGCAGCTCGGTGGTGTTGCGGTCGGGGTAGTGGCAGATCAGCTCCAGGGCGCGGGAGATCACCTCCCCCAGGCCGGGCGGCGGGCCCAGGGGGTTCAGGCTGGCCGACAGGTCCAGGATCTCCGACATCGGGCGGCCCAGGGCACGGGCCGCGCCCCATACGTCGCCGCCATGAGCTTGGCCCAAGGGACGCGGCAGGCCGACTTGGGGGGGGCGGCACGACTGACTCATAGGCACCTCAGTGGGTTGTGGGCGCACAAAAGGCGAGGCCCCGGGGTTGACGGCGGGGCCTCGCGCGATGAAAACCGCCTCGTTTCTAAGGGCAGACCTCCCGCTCCACCACCTTGACCAGCCTGCCGTTGAGGTAGTGCTTCTCCACCACCTTGCGGCAGCCTCTGGGGGTGCGTCCGGCGGGATAGGCCTCCACGCGGCGGGTGCCGGCCTGGTTGGTGTAGGCCACGGGGCGGTTGCGGGCCGCCGCTTCCCGCGCGGCACGGTTGCTGATCTCGCCCAGGGCACCGCCCAACACCGCGCCCAGGGCACCGCCGATCACGCCGCCCCGCCAGCGGTTCTCGTCGTCCAACAGTACGCCGGCTGCAGCCCCCACCGCGGCGCCGGCGGCCGCGCCCTCATAGGCCGGGCGAGAAGGCCCCCGCGCACAGCCAGGAGCCAACACGCTCACCGTAACCATGAGAAGCAGCGCCAACAACCATAGCAGTTTCTCGGCCCGTCTCATCGTCTCCTCCTCTTTTGGGCTCCATTATGACACAGCGCCCGCCTCGCCGCGAGAGCCGCCGCGGCGCCGGCTCCGTGGCGGCCGATAGTCACTCTTGCGCAGCCCGTAGCGGTTCATCTTGAGGTAGAGGGTCTTGGGGTTGATGCCTGCCGCCCGGGCGGTTTCGCCTATGCGTCCCTGGTGTTGGCGAAGCAGGGCGTCCAGGTAGTGGCGCTCGCACTGGGCCAGGAAGCGGGAGAGCTTCTGGCCGAAAGGCAGGGGCAGGCCACTCCCTGCTCCCCCGCTCTCCACCGAGGGCGGCAGGTCCTCCCCGGTCTGGAGTGGACTGAGGGACAGATCCAGGCGCCGGATCAGACCCTCGGGGGACAGGATCACCGCCCGCTCCACCGCGTGCTCCAGTTCGCGCACGTTGCCCGGCCAGGAGTGGCCTAGAAGCTGCAAATAGGCCTCCGAGGAGAACCCCTCCAGGTCCCGGCCGTACTTGAGGGCGAAACGCTTGAGGAAGGTCTCGGCCAGCAGCGGTATGTCCTCCCGCCGCTCGCGCAAGGGAGGCAGGTGCAGGTGCACCACGTGCAGGCGGTAGTACAGGTCGGGGCGGAAGCGTCCCTCCTGCACCGCCCGGCGCAGGTCGCGGTTGCTGGCCGCGATCACTCGCACATCGGTGTGCAGCCGCTGGTTGCCCCCCACCCGCTCGAAGTGGAAGTCCTGCAGGAAGCGCAGCAGCTTGGCCTGCATCTCCAGGGGCATCTCCCCGATCTCGTCCAGAAGCAGGGTCCCTCCCTGGGCCGCCTCCACTCGGCCCGGCTTGCGCGCCACCGCCCCGGTGAAGGCCCCTTTCTCGTGGCCGAACAGCTCGCTCTCGATCAGAGTGCGGGGAATAGCCGCACAGTTGATCTCCACGAAGGGGCCCTCCCGCCGGGGACTGGCGTTGTGTATGGCTCGCGCCAGCAGACCTTTGCCCGTGCCGGTCTCGCCGGTGATCAGCACCGTGGCGTCGGTGGCCGCGGCGGTCTCGGCCAGGCGGCAGACCTCCTTCATGCGCTCGTTGCGGGTGATGATGCTGGAGAGAAAACGATGGTCCGCCGCGCGCAGGGTGTCCACCTCCCGCCGCAGGCGCTGCTGCCACAGACAGCGCTTGAGGGCATGGCGCACCTCGCTGATGGTGAAGGGCTTGCGCAGGTAGTCGGCCACCCCCAGACGTATGGCGCTGATGGTGTCCTCGATGTCCGAGAAGGCGGTCATCAGGATGTACTGGGTGTTGGGGAAGCGCGCCTTCAGCTCGCTGACCAGGGTCAGACCGTCGGTGTCGGGCATGCGCACGTCGGTGATCACCACGTCGAAGCGGCGATGCTCCAGGATGCGGCGGGCCTCCTCCGCCCGGCTGCTCACCTCCACCTCGAACTCGTCCGACAGGGCCTCGCGGATACGCTCCAGGGTGGACCACTCGTCGTCCAGTACCAACACCCGCGGCCGCCAGCCCTCCACCACCGGCGGCAGGGACGATACCTGTGATGAAGCCATGACCGACGACCCTTCCCAGGGTTGACCAACCCCCACAACCGGTTGCGCTCGAGGATGCCCCTCGACGGGCCTGTTCCAATTATGCCCAAGCCGAGTGGGATTGACCAGGTGTTTGCTGGCGCCTTGCCGGAGGGGGCGCCCCGGCTTACCTTTCCATAGGAAAGGAGGTGATGCTCATGCCGGTGTGCCAGCGCTGCCAAGCCCAGATCCCCCAGGACGAGGCCCGCGAGCTGCGCGGCCAGGTTCTGTGCGAAGACTGCTACATGGACGCCCTGAGCCCGGCCCGCACCTGCGACCCCTGGGCCACCTACACCGCCAGCCGCCTGGGCAGCCAGGAGCTGAGCCCGGTGCAGGAAAAGATCCTGGCCGAGATCGACCGCCGCGGCGCCGCCACCGCCGAGGAGCTGATGGCCGCGGCCGGCATCGACGCCCGCGAGCTGGAGCGCCAGATCGCGGCCCTGCGCCACATGGAGCTGGTACGCGCCGCTCCCGCCCTGGGCGGAGGCAAGGTCTTCCGCCGCTTCCACGACCGTCCCGAGGCCGCGGCTTGACAGCCCCGCCCCGGCTGGCATAGTGGGGACGGGAGGTGATCATGTGGTTCCGCGCCCCCGACCCCGCCAAGGTGGGTCTGAGACGGCCTCGCATCAAGCACGGCGACTACACCCTGAAATATGCCTTCCGCGGCGCGCTCAAGGCCGTGGTCAGCGGCGGGCGCTTCGCCGGCCCCTATGCCTTCTACGGGGCCAAACAGCCCCGGGTGAGCGGCGGGGAGTTCACCGCCGACCTGTGTTTCTTCGCCTCCGAGGGCGCGGTGGTGGAGGGCGGACGCTTCCTGGGCAAGAGCGCCTTCATGGGCGCACAGGAGCCGCAGGTGCAGGGCGGTGAGTTCGTCGGTCCCTGGGCCCTGGCCGAGAGCCGGGGAGCGGTGGTGCAGGGCGGGGTGTTCCGCGGAGACCAGGCCCTGGCCGAGGCCAACCGCGCCCGCATCGCCGCCGGCGAGTTCCACGGCGCCGAGACCGGACGCCTCTCCCAAGGGACTCTGATCACCGGCGGCGTGTTCCACGGCCCGGGGTTCCTGACCGCCAGCCGGGGGGCGGTGGTGCTGGGCGGCGAGATCCGGGGCGAGGGCGCCCTGGCCGGGGCCGAGGAGGTGCGGGTGCTGCTGGCCGGCGAGCTGCCCGAGCTGGCCGCCCCGGTCAGCGGGGTGATCGCGGTGCGCCGTATCGGCCGCCTGAGCCTGCCCGACGGCTGCCCTCCGGGGCTCACCATCCTGGCCGAGGAGGTGGGCGAAGGCGCGGAACACGCCTGCATCCTGCCCGCGGGCCGCATCCCCGACCCCGCGGGTGACCCTGCTGCGGCCCTGGAGGCCCTGGAGCTGCTGGCCGGGGAGCGGGGCTGACCCCGCCCCGGGCACCACCGTGGGGCTCATCCGGCAAACGCTGGGGTGGTGGTAGAACAAGATCGGGCGCTCGTCTTTGCCAGGAAAATGATATGGGCTTAAGGATACGAGATGGATTCATGGCCTCGGTATGGCCGGTTGCAGTCCAAGTAGAGAAACATATCATTTTCCTGGCAAAGACGGCGAGACATCATTCAACTGCCCGTGCCGGCGGGCTGGCGGCGATCACAGGATGCCGCTGCCCCGCCATTTGCCGGATGAGCCCACCGTGGTCCTCACCGCCGCCGTCCTGGAGGCCCTGGATCTTGCCGGCCGGCCAGTGGGCCTGATCTCACCCTGGCTCCCCCGCCGTGGTCTTCACCGCCTGGTTGTGCTAACTTCCTGGACATGGCGCGCAAGGCCAAAACCAGCTCCGCCGTGGTCCTGCCCGTGGGCGGGGGCAAGGGCGGCATCGGCAAGAGCGCCCTGGCCGCCAACCTGGGCCTGGCCCTGGCCCGGCTGGAACACCGCGTGATCGCGGTGGACGCCGACCTGGGCGGCTCGGACCTGCACAACCTCCTGGGGCTGGACAACGAGCGTCCCGGCCTGGGCGAGGTGCTCACGCGCAAGGACACCACCCTGGAGCAGGTGGTGCATCCGGTGTTGGANCCGCGTTTNTTCTTCGTGCCCGGCGACGCCNTGGTGGTGGCCACCGCCAACCCCAGCTTCCAGAAGAAGCGCAAACTGCTGCACGACCTCAAGCAACTGGAGGCCGACTTCATCCTGCTCGACCTGGGCGCGGGCGCCTCCATCACGGTGATGGACTTCTTCCTCACCAGCCCGGTGGGCCTGCTGGTCATGCTGCCCGAGCGGCCCGCGGTGCTGTCCACCTTCAACTTCCTCAAGAACCTGGTCTTCCGCGCCCTGCTGCGCCTGTTCCGCCGCAACAGCAAGACCGAGGCGGTGCTGGCCGCCTTTCAGGCCCGCAGCCGCGGTCCCGGGGCCATGCGCATGGCCGACCTCATCGCCGAGCTGGAGGCGGCCCAACCCGGCGCCGGAGACAAGGCCCGCCGTGCGGTGGCGCGCTGGAAGCCCAAGCTGGTGCTCAACCGCGTGCGCCTGCTGGACGACTTCGTCTACGCCAGCCAACTGGAGCGCTGGGCCCAGGAGGATCTGGGCATGGCGGTGGAGGTGATCGGCTTCGTGCCCGAGGACGACCTGGTGCGCGAGGCTGCGGCCCAACAGAGGCCCGCCCTGGACCTGGACCCGCGGGCGCCCTTCAGCCGCGCCGTGGCCCTGGTCGCCCTGCACCTGGAGCAGTGGAAGGGCCGGGCCGAGCAGTGGGCCCGGCACAGCCAGTTCCAGGGCTCCTTCGAGCGCGCCGCCACCACCTTCGCCCCCCTGTTCCCGCCTCCGGGCACGGCCCTGCCCACCCGCGACGAACTCCTGCGCCGCCTGCGCGAGCTGGAGGCCCGCCTGGCGTGAGACCGCACCCCGGAGCCTCTTGTCTTCGGGCTCCCGTTGCTGCTATGGCTGAAATAGATGAGGAGTGAGATATGGCATACCAGGTGGAGTTCCGCGCTTCGGGCAAGACCGTGGCCTGGTCGGACCAGTACCAGAGCCTGCTGGAGTTGGCCCAGGACCACGGNGTGGACATCGACAGCCTCTGCGAGCAGGGTATCTGNGGCACCTGCAAGGTGCGGCTCATCTCCGGCCAGGTTGACATGCCGGAGAGCGACGCCCTGGAGCCCGAGGACGTGGCCCAGAACATGATCCTGGTCTGCGTGTCCGTGCCCACCAGCGACGTGGTGCTGGACGCCTGAGACCCGGGGGGCCACGCTNTCTACCCCCTTTCGGGCCACCGCGGGCGGATTCTGCCCCTCCTGCCGGGGCGGNGGAGGNGTTCACCCTGCGCNGCCGGAGCGGCGGCGGCTCCTCACCTTTCAGCCCCACAAGAGGATCACGGCCGAGCCCGCCACCAATAGCAGCCCGGCCAGCAGGTGTTGGCCCAGGCGCTCCTCGCCCAACAACAGCCCGCCGTAGAGCATGGCGAACAACAGGCTGGTGCGTTTGACCGACAGCATGTAGGCGGCCTGGATCTGGCTGATGGCCAGCATGTGGCACAGGATGTGGGCGGTGACCGCCAGGCACACGCCCAGGGCGGGCCAGGGCCGCCGCAGCCAGCCCCAAGTGAGCCGGCCGCTGACCAGCAAGAGCAGGGTGATGGTGCCGCCCACGGCCAAGGGATAGATCGCAGCCATGAACCAGGGGTCCGCGGCCAGGATGGCCCGCCGGCCCATCACCGCGGTGTAGGCGTAGATGGCGCCCACGATGAGCATCATCCAGGAGCCGGGCTCGCGGGCGATGGCCGACAAAGGCCCCTTCCAGCCCTGGCGGGCCTGGTGCAGGTTGAGCCCGTAGGCCCCCGCCGCCAGCAGGCCCACCCCCACCAGACCGGGGCCGTTGGGCAGCTCGCCCAGGATCAGCCAGCCCGACAACAGGGCGAACAGGGGGGTGAAGGCCAGAAAGGGCTGGGTGAGCGCCAGGGGGGAGACCTGGATGGCGCGAAGGTAGAGGAAGGTGGCCGCCACCTCCGCGGGCAGGAGCAGGACAATGGTGGGCCAGAACTGGGGACTCACCTGCGGCCAGGGGTGTACCGCCAGGATCACCAGGCTCATGGGCAGCATGCCTGCCCAGCGCACCAACACCATCTCCGGGGTGGGGCGGTCGGAGAAGTAGCGCTTGATCAGGAAGTCTCCGGTGGCCACGGAGAAGGCCGAGCCCAGGGCCAGAAGGAACCAGCTCATGACTCTCGTTCCAGGAAGCGCTCCAGCTCCTGGCGCGTGGCCAGGCGGCCGCGGCCGCCCAGGGCGGTGACGCTGAGCGCGGCCAGGGCGCAGGCGGTGCGCAGGGCCTCCTCCGGCCCCTGGCCCAGGAGGATGCCATGCACCAGCCCGGCGTGGAACACGTCGCCCGCGCCGGTGGTGTCCACCGCCTGCACCGGGAATGCAGGCTGGTGGAACAGACGCCCCTCCACCCAGAGCCAGGCGCCGCGCTCGCCGTCGGTGTAGCCGGCCCAGCGGGGGCCCAGGGCGGCGATCTCGGCCACGGCCCGGCCCGGGTCTTCTATTCCGGTGAGGCGCCGGGGATAGCGGCGGCTGCCCACCACCACCTGGCACAGCGCGGCCAGCTCCCGGCTGCCGGGATAGACCCGCTCCCCGTCCAGGCTGACCAGCAGCCCGTGCTCGCGGGCCATACGCGCCGCGGCCAGGGAGGCCTCCAGGAAGTGGCCGTCCAGGTGCAGCACCCGGGCCGAGGCGATCAGCTCCGGCTCCAGGTCTTCGGGCCGCAGCACACAGTCCTCGTCCCGGTACCAGACGATGGTGCGTTCGCCGCTCGCCTCCTCCACCATGATGAAGGCCTGCTGGCTGCCCGTGCCCGGCCGCACCACCAGGCCCACCGGCTCCACCCCGAAGGCGCGCAGCCAGGGCTCCACCCGCCGGCCCGCCTCGTCGTCACCGCACACCCCCACATAGGCCACCCGCCAGCCCAGACGGGCCAGGGCGCAGGCCGCGGTGGCGGCCTGTCCTCCGCCGGTGGTGACCATGCGGCGCATGCGCAGCTTGCCCCCCCGGGTCGGGGGGCCGGGAACCAGGCAGATGTGGTCGCAGGCGTTGAGCCCCAGACAGACCACGTCGTAGGTACGACGCTGTCGGGGCAGCTCCAGGGGGCCCAGGCTCACCGCGCGGGGCTCACTCCTGGGGCAGGATCTTGACCGGCACCACGCCCTGCAGGGCCTGGGCGAAGCGCTCGGCGTCCTGGGGGCCGCCCACGATGGCGCCGTAGTGCATGGGGATGGCCAGCTTGGGCCCGATGGCCTTGGCCGCCTCCACCGCCTGCTCCGCGGTCATGACGTAGGTGCCCGACACCGGCAGCAGGGCGATGTCCACCTCCAGCCCCGCCATCTCCGGGATGTGGTCGGTGTCGCCGGCGTGGTAGATGCGCACCCCGTCCACCGTGACCACGAAGCCCAGCCACCCCTTGGCCTTGGGGTGGAAGTCCTTGTCCGTGTTGTAGGCTGGCACCGCTTCCACGGTCACGCCCTTGACCTCCAGGCGGTCGCCCGGCTTCATCACCCGCACCTCCCCGGTGAGTTTGGCCGCACACTCGGCCTCGGTGCAGATCACGGTGTCCGGGCCCTGGATCTTGGCGATGTCCTCGGCCACGCAGTGGTCGAAGTGCTCGTGGCTGGCCAGGATGAGGGCGGCGGTGGGGCCGGGGGAGATCTGGTAGGGATCGAAGTAGATGGGCCCGATGGCGGCGTCCAGGCGGAAGCTGTCGTGGCCCAGCCAGTGCAGTGCGCTGACCACCTTGTCGATGGCGGCCTGGTCTGCCATGGTCGCTCCTCCTTGGTCTGGGGGGCCGGCCGAACCCCGGACCAGCCCCGAACAAAGGGAACCCCGGCTGCAGCCGGGCCGGGCGGCCGCCCTAACGCCGGGCCAACACCACCCGGTGGTTGACCAGGGACATGGACTTGAGCTCGGCCTCCACCACCTTCTGCTCGCCGTAGATGGAGACCAGGCGGATCTTGCCGCCCTCCTCGGGCTCGATCACGTCCACGTCGGCCAACAGGACCTCCTCGCGGCCGTCCTTGTCCACGATGTAGGCGGTTGCTTCACACATCTTCCATCAACTCCTTGAGGCGCTCCAGGACGATGTGGTCCACCTGGTGGGGCAGGGGCTCGCGGGCCACGCCCACCACCTCCACGTTCTCCTGGGTCAGGGGCAAGAGGAACTTGCGCGCCGGGCAGGCGGCCACGGCCGCGGCCATGGCCGGGGTGACCTCGCCCATCATGGCATCGGCCAGNACGATACCGATGGGGCCGATCACCACGTCGGCCTTCTTTACGCTGGTCACGATNGCGTTCTCGCCNGTGGCACCGCGGTTGGCCCGGGCCTTCATCATCTGGCTGGTGGCCACGGCGTTGGTGCCCAGGGCCCACACCTCCACCTCCTCGCCGTACACCTCCTTGATACGGCGGATGATCACGCTGCCGATGCCGCCGCCCTGGCCGTCGATCACGCACACTCGCACTGCTTGAATCACTCCCCCACAGGTTTCCGCGGTCGCCTTGAAGGATACACGGGGCCGCCCGGCGGTTCAAGCCCAGAATTTGGTCAGACATGCCGAATAGATATGGAAGATGGCCCCAGGGGGGACATCTGGGACTTGCCCCGCGGCCCCCTCCCGGAGCCCCATATCCGGGTTTTGCTTGTATCCGCGCGGGAAAGCGGCATAATAGGGAAAACGCCCGGAGGTGAGCATGGACTGGCAGTGGCTGGCGCTGATGGTGGGAGGCTATCTGTTGGGCGCGGTGCCCTTNGGCTTGGTGGTCAGCCGCCTGGCCGGGGGGCCGGACCCCCGCACCGCGGGCTCGCGCAACATCGGGGCCACCAACGTGGCCCGCCTGGCGGGCAAACCCGCGGGCATCGCCTGCCTGCTGCTGGACGTGGCCAAGGGTGCGGCGCCCACTTGGCTGGCCCTGTCGCGCCTGGCCGAGCCCTGGCAGGCCGCACTGGTGGGGCTGGCCGCCTTCCTGGGCCACCTCTATCCCGTCTACCTGCGCTTCAAGGGCGGCAAGGGCGTGGCCACCGCCCTGGGGGTGTGGCTGGCTCTGTCTCCCTCGGCCCTGGTGGGGATACTCTTGGTCTTCGGTTTGGTGGCCTGGCGTACCCGCTACGTGTCGCTGGCCTCCATGAGCGCCTGTACCAGCGCTCCCCTGTGGCTGCTTTTGGCCAAGGCCCCCCCGGTCCAGGTGGCCCTGGCCGCGGTCATGGCCGCGCTGGTGATCTACCGCCACCGCGAGAACATCGCCCGCCTGCGCGCGGGCCAGGAGAACCGCCTCTAGCCCTCTCTCGCCCTCGTTTCGCGCCGGAGGAGGCCTTTAAGCGCCTCGGACTTGGTTTGCCCCCGCCCCCGCCGGTGCCGAAGCTGTTGCTTCGGCACCGGCG
>MTPE01000098.1 GCA_002011835.1 Desulfarculaceae bacterium JdFR-95
CGGGCAGGATGGCCGCGCCGCTGGCGGCGGCGGCCCGGGTCACCGGCTCGCCGCCGGCCACCAGGGTCTCCTTGTTGGCCAGGGCCACGTCGATGCCCGCCTCCACCGCGGCGAAGGTGGGCACCAGGCCCGCCGCCCCCACCATGGCCGACAGCACCATGTCCGCCCCGGCCTGGGTGGCGGCAGCGATGTAGCCCTGGGAACCGTAGGTCACCCGGCCGGCCAACTCCGGGGGAAGCAGGCGCTTGAGCTCCTCGGCTGCGGCGCGGTCCAGCACCGCGATCACCTCCGGCCGCCAGCGCCGGCTCAGCTCGGCCAGGCGCTCCACCGAGCGCGCCGCGGCCAGCGACACCACCTGGAAGTCCCCGGGCCGGCGGGAGACGAACTCCAGGGCACTGGTGCCAATGGAGCCGGTGGCCCCCAGTATGGCCAGGCGCTTCACCCCCACCACAGCACCCTCGCCAGGAGCAAGGCCGGCGCGGCCATCATCAGGCCGTCGGCCCGATCCAACAGTCCTCCGTGGCCGGGGAGCAGACGGCCGGAGTCCTTGGCCCCGGCCGCGCGCTTGAGCGCCGACTCCACCAGGTCGCCCACCACGCTCACCGCGCCCAGCCCCACCCCCAGCCCGGCTCCGGCCGGCAGCCCCACCTCCGGCAACAGGCCACCGGCATACAACCCGCCCGCCACCCCGGCCAACACCAGCCCCCCGGCCAGACCCTCCACGGTCTTGCCCGGGCTCACCACCGGGGCCAGCTTGTGCCGCCCGGCCAGGTGACCGGCGAAGTAGGCCCCGGTGTCGGCCGCCACCACCACCGTGAGCAGGAACAACAGCCACCAGCGCCCCCGCGGCATGCCCAACAGGAGCACCAGGCAGGACAGAAGCCCCCCCACGTAGAGGAGCCCCCAGCCCCGCCGCTGCAGGCGGCCGATGGCCTGGGCCAGCTCGCCGCCCTGGGCCAGGCTCAGCCCGGCCACCACCGCCAGGCCCAACCCCAAGGTCCCCACCACCGCCGCCGGCCCGGCCAGGGCGCACAGGGGCACCGCCGCCGCCAGGGGCAGACCGGCCAGCGCCCCCGATGCGAATGAACCCGATTCGGTAAGTCGCAGGTATTCCCAGGCCCCCAGCCCGGCCGCGGCCGCAGCCACCACCGCCACCAGCCATCCCGGGGCCAGGAGCGTCAACATCACCCCTCCCACGGCCAGGGCCAGGCCCGTGGCCACCCGCACCCCCAGGCCGGCGAAGCGGCTCCTGCGTGGCGAGGACTGGGGAGCGGCGGTGGGGCTCATGTCTCCTCCCCGGCGATCTGTTCGCTGGTCTTGCCGAAACGCCGCTCGCGCGCGGCGTAGCTGGCCAGGGCCTGGATCAGCTCGGCCTCGCGGAAGTCGGGCCAGAGGGTGTCGGTGAAGTAGAACTCGGCGTAGGCCAACTGCCAGGGCAGGAAGTTGCTGATGCGCAGCTCGCCGCTGGTGCGGATGAGCAGGTCCGGGTCGGGCAGCCCCGCGGTGTCCAGGCGCTCGGCCACGGCCCGTTCATCCACCTCCTCGGGGCGCAGGGCGCCGGCGGCCACCTCCTGGCAGAGGCGGCGGGCGGCGCGGGCGATCTCCTGGCGGCCGCCGTAGGACAGGGCCAGGGTGAGGGTCATGTGCTCGCCCGCGGCGGTGTCGGCCATGACCTGGCGCAGGAGGGCCAGGGTGCTGGCGGGCAGGCGCTCGATACTGCCGATGGCGTTGAGGCGGATGCCCCGCTCGAGCATCTCGTCGCGCTCGCGCCTGAGGAAGCGCTCCAACAGCTTCATCAGGGCGGCGATCTCGGCCTGGGGCCGGGCCCAGTTCTCCTCGCTGAAGGCGTAGAGGGTGAGGTAGGGGATGCCCAGGCGGCGGCAGGTACGCACCACCACCCGCACGCTCTCGGCTCCTTCCTCGTGGCCGCGCACCCGGCGCCAGCCGCGGCGCTTGGCCCAGCGGCCGTTGCCGTCCATGATCACCGCCACGTGCCGGGGCAGACGTTCGGCGGGGAAGGGTAAGGTAGGGCTCTGTTCCTGCTCGCTCATGGACTTCTCCCGCCCTCGACCCGACGGGCACTGCCCCTCTCTCCCTGGGGGACCAGAGGTACCCAGGCGCCTTCCTCTCGCCTTTCCCTCCCCTGGCGGAGGCGGGCAAGGGGCCTCGTCTTCTCAAGTATATCTCGATCTCGCCGGAACCGCCCCATCCCCCTGCCGCGCCAGGCCCGCCCTCCTCCGCGGTCCGTGCCTTCCCTGAGTCCGGGACAGCACCTCCCGCCTCTTGGCCCCCGTGGTCTCGTCTCTGGCCCGCCTCGCATCCCGGTCGGGCGCCGCTTCGGGGCCTCCTGTCGGCCCCTGGGGTACACAGGTCCGGCCTCTTCCCGGAAGGAGGACACCTCGGCCGCCCACACCGCTGGGGGGAACCCCCAGAGGCACCCCGGCGGCTAGAACTCCATGATCTCCTTTTCCTTGGCCTGGGTCAGCTCGTCCACCTTGGCCACGTACTGGTCGGTGAGCTTCTGGATCTGGTCCATGCCGCGGTGGGCGTCGTCTTCGGAGACCTCGCCCTCCTTCTTGAGCTCCTTGAGCATGTCGTTGGCCTCGCGGCGGGCGGCGCGGATGGCGATCTTGGCCTCCTCGCCCATCTTGCGCACCACCTTGACCAGCTCCTTGCGCCTCTCCTCGGTGAGGGGTGGGATGGTGATGCGCACCACCTTGCCGTCGCTGACCGGGGTCAGCCCCAGGTCGCTCTTGAGGATGGCCTTCTCGATGGCCTCGCAGCTCTTGGGCTCCCAGGGCTGGATCAAGATCAGGCGCGGCTCGGGGATGGAGAGGCTGGCCATCTGGTTGAGGGGGGTGGGCACGCCGTAGTAGTCGGCCTTGATCCCGTCCAGGAGGGAGAGGGAGGCCCGGCCGGTGCGTACCCGTTTGAAGTCCCGCTCCAGGGCCGCGATGGCCTTCTTCATGGCCGCTTCCGCTTCCTGCTTGGTCTCCTCGATCATCTCATCCCTCCACGCGTGATCCCACCGGCTCACCCATGACTACGCGCCGGATGTTGCCGGGCTTGAGAAGGTCGAACACCACCACCGGCAGGCGGTTGTCCTCGGCCAGGCTGATGGCGGTCAGGTCCATGACCCGCAGGTGGCGGCGCAGCACCTCCTGGTAGGTGAGGCGCTCCAGCTTGACCGCGGCCGGGTCCACCGCGGGGTCGCGGTCGTAGATGCCGTCCACCTTGGTGGCCTTGAGCAGCACCTGGGCCTGTATCTCCTGGGCGCGCAGGGCCGCGGCGGTGTCGGTGCTGAAGTAGGGGTTGCCCGTGCCCGCGGCGAAGATCACGATACGGCCCTTCTCCAGGTGGCGGATGGCGCGGCGGCGGATGAAGGGCTCGGCCACCTGGGGCATGCGGATGGCCGACTGCACCCGGGTGGGCACTCCCCGCCGCTCCAGGGCGTCCTGCAGGGCCAGGGAGTTGATCACCGTGGCCAGCATGCCCATGTTGTCGGCCTGCACCCGGTCCATGTCCGCGGCGCTGGCGCTCAAGCCCCGGAAGATGTTGCCCCCGCCCAGCACCACCCCGATCTGGGGACACACCTGGTGGGCCTGGCGGATCTCCTCGGCCACGTAGTCCAACACCGCCTTGTCGATGCCGAAGGAGGCACCGCCCATCAGGGCCTCGCCCGAGACCTTCAGCAGCACCCGCCGGTATGCCGGCCCCTGGCCCATGCCCGCCTCTCTGCCTCTAGGACTGCTCCCCCAACTGGAAGCGCACGAAACGGCGGATCTGGATGTTCTCGCCCGTCTTGGCCCGCATCTCGTTGAGCAGGTCCTCCACCGTCTTGTCGGGGTCCTTGACGAAGGGCTGGCTGAGCAGACAGTTCTCGGTGTAGAACTTCTTCAGCTTGCCCTCCACGATCTTGTCCACGATCTTCTCCGGCTTGCCCTGCTCCAGGGCCTGGGTGCGGTAGATCTCGCGCTCGCGCTCCACCACCTCGGGGGGCATGTCCTCGGGGGAGATGCAGATGGGGTTGCTGGCGGCGATGTGCATGGCCAGGTCGTGGGCCAGGGCGGTGAACTCCTCGGTGCGGCCGGTGAAGTCGGTCTCGCAGTTCACCTCCACCAGCACCCCCAGGCGGCCGCCGGCATGGATGTAGCTGGCGATCTGGCCCTCGCTGGCGGTGCGGCCGGCCCGCTTGGCCGCCACGGCCAGGCCCTTGCGCCGCAGCCAGTCGATGGCCTTCTCCATGTCGCCGCCCGTCTCGCTGAGGGCCTTCTTGCAGTCCATCATGCCCGCTCCGGTCTTCTCCCGGAGCTCCTTCACCATGGCAGCAGTGACACTCACTTTCTTTCGCTCCTTATCTGGGCCGCGTGCCCTGGCAGGAGGGCACACGGAAGGGTTCTATGTGCTTCGCTCGGGGGACAAAGGGATCCCGCGGGCTCAGGCGCCCTCGCCCTGGGGGGTGGGGGCGGGCTCGGCGGCCTCGTCCTTCTGGGCCGGGGCCTGCTCGGACGAGCCCTCGGCACGGCGGATGAAGACCACCTCCGGGCCCTGCTCCTCCTCGCTGCGGCCCACCACCACCTCTTCCATGTCCTGGGGCACCTCCACCTCCTCCGCAGGCTTCTCGCCCGCCGGGGCCCGCTGCTCGCGCAGGGCCAGGCCCTCGTTCACCGCGTCGGCGATGGCCCCGGTGATGAGGCGGATGGCGCGGATGGCGTCGTCGTTGCCCGGGATCAGGTAGTCGATGTCCTCGGGGTCGCAGTTGGTGTCCACGATGGCCACGATGGGGATCTTCAGCCGCTTGGCCTCGTTGACCGCGATGTTCTCCTTCTTCACGTCCACGATGTAGACCACCGCGGGCAGGCGGTTCATCTCCTTGATGCCGCCCAGGTTCTGCTCCAGCTTGGCCAACTGGCGTCCCAGGGCCACCTGCTCCTTCTTGGGGAAGCGCTCGATGGACCCGTCGTTGAACATGGCCTCCAGGTCCCGGTAGCGCTGGATGGAGCGCTTGATGGTCTGGTAGTTGGTGAGGGTGCCGCCCAGCCAGCGGTGGTTCACGTAGTGCATGCCGCAGCGCTGGGCCTCCTCGCGAATGATGTCCGCGGCCTGGCGCTTGGTGCCCACGAACAGGACCTCGCCGCCCTGGGCCACCGCCTGCACCACGAAGTCGTACGCCCGGCGGAACAGCTTGACCGTCTGCTGCAGGTCGATGATGTAGATGCCGTTGCGCGCCCCGAAGATGTAGGGCTTCATCTTGGGGTTCCAGCGCCGCGTCTGGTGCCCGAAGTGGACGCCAGCCTCCAAAAGCTGGCGCATGGTCACGTAGGCCATGAAAATTCCTCCTGGTTTCTGGTTTACCTCCGCCCCCGTCACCCGGCCGGGCACACCAATGCCCTCGGCACTGGCCCAGACCCGCCGTCAGGGGACGTGTGTGCTCTCGAATCGTCGAAGAATATCATACCCCCCACGCCCCCGCAAGACACGGAGCTGGTTCATAATATGAGGAACCACAAGACGGTTGCACCCTCCGCACCCCTGGAGGCGGATCCCCACCGGAAACCCCAGCCGGGAGAGAGCCGCATGAGCCGACCCCCCCAGCCCAATCGCATCCGCATACTGTTCCTGTGTACCGGTAACTCCTGCCGCAGCCAGATGGCCGAGGGCCTGGCCCGCGCTCTCAAGGGCGAGCTGGTGGAGGCACACTCCGCCGGCGTGGCCCCCCAGGGCCTGGACCCCCGGGCGGTCAAGGTCATGGCCGAGCTGGGCATAGACATCTCCGGCCAGCGCTCCCAGGGCCTGGAAGAGTTCCTGGGCCAGAGCTTCGACTACGTGGTCACCCTGTGCGACGACGCCCGCCAGAGCTGCCCGGTCTTCCCCGGACCGGCCCGGCGCCTGCACCTGCCCCTGGAGGACCCGCCCCTGGCGGCGGTGGGCGCGGCCAGCGAGGAGGAGGCCCTGGCCCCCTACCGCCGGGTGCGCGACCGCCTGCGGGCCTGGGTGGAGGGCCTGCCCGGGGTGCTGGAGGCGGCCCGGCCTCAGGTGTGATACTCGGCGTTCAGCTCCACGTAGGGGTGGCCCAGGTCGCAGGTGAGCACCCACCACCACCCCCGGCCCAGGCCCAGGTCCAGGCGCACCTGATAGCGCGGCCGGCGCATCACCTCCGCGGCCCGTTTCTCGGCCGCCTCTCCCGCGGGCAGGCCGCGGTCCGCCACCAGGGCCTCGCCGATCCACAGGCGGGTCTTCTCCGGGACGAAGGGCAGATCCTCCAACCCGGCCGCCGCCGCGGCCGCGGCCAGGATGCGGCCCCAGTTGGGGTCGGCGCCGGCAAAAGCAGTCTTGCACAGGGGCGAGTGGGCGATGGCATAGGCCAGGGCCCGGGCCGCGGCCTGGTCCGGCGCACCGGTGACCAGCACCCGCACCAGATGCGCGGCTCCCTCGCCGTCGGCCACCAGCATGGCGGCCAGCTCCTGGCAGACGCGGGTGGCCGCCTCCTCCAGCTTCTCCAGGGCGGCCTCACCCTCGCGCAGCGGGGGGTTGCCCGCCTCGCCGCTGGCCAGCAGGAGCAGGGTGTCGTTGGTGGACATGTCCCCGTCCACCGTGGCCCGGTTGAAGGAGGCCTCCGCCGCCCGCCGCACCAGCCCGCCCAAGGCGGCCGGCTCCACCGCGGCGTCGGTGAGCAGGAAGGCCAACATGGTGGCCATCTGGGGCCGGATCATGCCCGCGCCCTTGGCCAGGCCCACCACCGTCACCTCCCGCCCCGCCAGCTGGGTGCGGGCCTGGGCCATCTTGGTGACGGCGTCGGTGGTGCGTATGGCCGCCGCCGCCCGGGGCAGGCCCTCCGGCGAGAGCGAGGCGGCCAGTGCCGGCACCGCGGCGGTGAGGCGGTCCAGGGGCAGGGGCTGGCCGATCACCCCCGTGGAGCAGACCAGCACCTGACGGGGTTCACAGCCCAGGGCCGCGGCCACCGCGCGGCAGGTGGCCCGGGCCGCCTCCAGGCCTTCGGGGCCGGTGGCGGCGTTGGCGCAGCCGCTGTTGGCCACCACCGCCCGTATCCCTTCCCCGGCGGCCAGGTGCTCGCGGCTGACCAACACCGGCGCCGCAGGCAGGCGGCTGGTGGTGAACACCCCGGCCGCGGTCACCGGCCGGGCGGCGGCGATCAGGGCCAGGTCTTCCCGCCCGTCGCTGCGAATGCCCGCGGCCACCGCTCCGGCGGTGAAGCCCGCCACCGGCGTGGTTACGATGCGGTCCTCCTTGAGCGGCCCCTGGCCCAGCTCCGGCAGGTGTTCCCAGTCCATGGCTCCCTCTCCTCGCCACCGTCCCCCCGGACGGCCCAAAGGTTGTGGTGCGGGCGCGATTGCCCCTGTCATCGTCGGGTGATGCAGACCATAATAAGGGGAAGTGGCGGCTGGCGCCAAGCACACACGCTGGGGAAGGAGAGAGAGCCGTGAAACAGAGACTGGGGGCCCAGAACGCACTCTATCCCCTGCCCGCGGTGTTGGTGGGGGCCCTGGTGGAAGGGCGGCCCAACTTCATCACCGTCTCCCACCTGGGGGTGCTCACCACCGGCCAGGAGGAGTTCATTGGGGTGGGGCTGAACAAGGTACATTTCACCAACGCCGGTATCCGCCAGACCGGCACCTTCTCGGTGTGCATCCCCGACGAGAAGATGGTGGAGCTGGTGGACTACTGCGGGCTGGTCTCGGGCAAGAACGTGGACAAGTCCGAGATGTTCGAGGTGTTCTACGGCGAGCTGGGCACCGCGCCCATGGTGGCGCAGTGCCCGGTGTGCATGGAGTGCCGCCTGCACCAAGTGATCGACTTTCCCGACCACGACCTGTTCATCGGCGAGATCGTGGAGACCCACGCCGAGCCCGAGGTGCTGCAGGAGGGGCGTCTGGACCTGGGGCGCATCCGGCCGCTTCTGTTCGACCTGCACGGCCGGCAGTATTGGGCTCTGGGCCGGCCGTTGGCCGCGGCCTGGAAGGCGGGCCTGAAGCTGATGGAGAAAGAACAGGGCTGAAAGGCAGGCGGACGGAGGAGGGGTCCCGCCAGGGCGGCCCGGCCAGAACACCAGGAGTTGGGAAGGGGGTCTTTGCTCCGCGGGCCTCCCTCTTTCAGGCTCATCCGGCAAACGCCGGGGTGGTGGTAAAACCATCCCGGGCCGGCCTTGTCAAGGCTGGCCTTAAGGCCACCCTTCGGGCCATGGCCTAGAGCTGGCCGGCCCGGGATGAACAAGATCGTGCGCTCGTCTTTGCCAGGAAAATGATATGGCTCTACACCTGGACTACACCCGGAACACCGAGGCCAGAATCCCTGTAGTGTGCCTTTTCATATCATTTTCCTGGCAAAGACGACAGATATCATCCAAATCTCCTGTGCCGCCGGCTGGGGCCGCAATTCCAAGCCACCTCTCACCCCGCCATTTGCCGGATGAGCCCTCTTTCAGGGCACGATCTCCCCTGAGTGCTCTGGAGGGCGCGTGGGGTGGGTGGTTGTTTGCTGGGGGCTGGGGCAAGGCCGCCCGCGCCTGTCCGCCGCGGGGCGGCTAGCGGTTGCGGCCGCAGCACTTCTTGTACTTCTTGCCGCTGCCGCAGGGGCAGGGGTCGTTGCGGCCGATCTTCTTCTTTTTGCGGCGTACCGGGGCGGGGGCCGACTCCTCGCCGCCGGAGAAGGCCAGGGGCACGTCTTCCTCCGGGGCCAGGGCCTCCACCGCGGCCTCGCTCTCCACCTGCAGGCGCATGAGGTTGGCCACGGTCTCGGCCTCGATGCGGGCGATCATGTCCTGGAACATCTCGTAGCCCTCGCGCTGGTACTCGTGCAGGGGGTCCTTCTGGCCGTAGCCGCGCAGGCCGATGCCCTCCTTGAGGTAGTCCATGTTGAGCAGGTGGTCCTTCCACAGGCTGTCCACCACCTGCAACAGGATCATGCGCTCCAGGTAGAGCATGGTCTCTTCGCCGTAGAGCTGGAACTTCAGCTCGTAGCGCTGGCGGGCCTGGCGGGCGATCTCGGCGGCCAGGGCCTCGGCCTCGAAGTAGTCTCCCTCCAGCTGGGGCAGGAAGCCGAAGATGGCATAGGCGCCGCGGCGGATGGCCTCCAGGTCCCATTCCGCGGGGGGCAGCTTGGGGTCGGCCTGTTCGTTCACCACCTGGGCGGCCAGGGACTCGATCATCTCCAGGATGGCCTCGTGTACGCCCTCGCCGCTCAGGGCCATGCGCCGCTGCTGGTAGATGACCTCGCGCTGCTTGTTGAGCACGTCGTCGTACTCCAGCAGCTGCTTGCGGATCTGGAAGTTGCGGCTCTCCACCTTGCGCTGGGCGTTCTCGATGGCGCGGCTGACCAGGTTGTGCTCGATGGGCTCGCCCTCCTCCATGCCCAGCTTGGCCATCAGGCCGCTGATGCGGTCGGAGCCGAACAGGCGCAGGAGGTCGTCCTCCAGGGAGAGGTAGAAGCGGCTGGAGCCGGGGTCGCCCTGGCGGCCGGAGCGGCCGCGGAGCTGGTTGTCGATGCGGCGGGACTCGTGGCGCTCGGTGCCGATGATGTGCAGGCCGCCGGCGGCGAGCACCTCCTGGCGCTCCCGGTCGCAGATGGCCTGGTAGCGGCGCACCGCGGCGGCGTAGCCTTCGGGGTCTTCGTTGGGATCGAACTCCTGGCGGGCCAGGAACTCGGGGTTGCCGCCCAGGACGATGTCGGTGCCGCGGCCGGCCATGTTGGTGGAGATGGTGACCGCACCTTTGCGGCCGGCCTGGGCCACGATGGCGGCCTCCTTGGCGTGGTGCTTGGCGTTGAGCACGTGGTGGGGAACCTTGTGGCGCTTGAGCATCTTGGAGAGCTGCTCGCTCTTCTCGATGCTCACCGTGCCCACCAGCACCGGCTGGCCCCGGCGGTGGCAGTCCTTGATCTCCTCCACCACCGCGGCGAACTTCTCCCGCTCGGTGCGATAGACCACGTCGGGGTGGTCCACCCGGATCATGGGCTTGTGGGTGGGGATCACCACCACTTCCAGGTTGTAGATCTTGTGGAACTCCTCGGCCTCGGTGTCGGCGGTGCCGGTCATGCCGGCCAGCTTCTCGTACATGCGGAAGTAGTTCTGGAAGGTGATGGTGGCCAGGGTCTGGTTCTCGCTCTTGACCCGCAGGCCCTCCTTGGCCTCCAGGGCCTGGTGCAGCCCCTCGGAGTAACGCCGGCCGGGCATGAGGCGGCCGGTGAACTCGTCCACGATGATCACCTCGCCGTTCTTGACGATGTAGTCCACGTCGCGCTTGAACAGGGTGTGGGCGCGCAGGGCCTGGTTCACATGGTGCAGCAGCTCCAGGTAGCGGGGATCGTAGAGGTTGTCCACGTGCAGCATCTTCTCGCAGGCCGCTACGCCCTCGTCGGTGAGGGTGGCGGTGCGCGACTCCTCGTCCACGGTATAGTGCACGCCCTTCTTGAGGCGGGGGATGATGCGGTTGACGTCGTGGTAGAGGCGGGTGGACTTCTGGGCCGGGCCGGAGATGATCAGGGGGGTGCGGGCCTCGTCGATGAGGATGGAGTCCACCTCGTCCACGATGGCGTAGTAGAACTCGCGCTGGACCAGGGACTCCAGGTCGAACTTCATGTTGTCGCGCAGGTAGTCGAAGCCGAACTCGTTGTTGGTGCCATAGGTGACGTCGGCGGCGTAGGCCTGTTTGCGCTCGGCGTCGTCCAGGCCGTGGACGATGCAGCCCACGCTCAGGCCCAGGAAGCGGTAGATGGCGCCCATCCACTCCGCGTCGCGTTGGGCCAGGTAGTCGTTGACCGTGACCACGTGTACCCCCCGGCCGGTGAGCGCGTTCAGGTACACCGGCAGGGTGGCGGCCAGGGTCTTGCCCTCGCCGGTCTTCATCTCCGCGATCTTGCCCTGNTGCAGCACCATGCCCCCGATGAGCTGCACGTCGAAGTGGCGCTGGCCGATGGTGCGGCGGGCGGCCTCGCGCACCGCGGCGAAGGCCTCGGGCAGCAGCTCGTCCAGGCTCTCGCCCCGCTCCAGGCGCTCCTTGAACCGGGGGGTGAGGGCGGCCAGCTCGGCGTCGCTCTTGCGGGCCATCTCGGGCTCCAGGGCGTTGATGCGGTCCACCACCGGCCACAGGCGGTTCAGCTCGCGCTCGTTCTTGGAGCCCACGATCTTCTTGATCAGCTTGCCCAGCATGGCCCTATTGTCCTCCAAGGCGGGGGAAATGCAAGTCCCGACGCCACGCGGCCGCCTCCAGGGCAAGGAAAAACCCGACGCCGCCCGCGTCGGGATGTCCCTGCTCTTGCCACCCGCTTATCCGCCGCTCCTGGGGCCTCTGCCTGTCCTTGGCNGCGGCTCAGGCCATCCCCGGCCCTTGGCCCCCGGCTGTCTTCCTCCCGCCCCTCTTGCCTGCTGCCCCGGCCCCCTGCCGCCCCGGCCCCCTCGCCGTCCTGGCCCCGTCTCGGTCCGGCTCGGCTCGCTGCGCCGGTCCGCGGAGGCAACCGTGGGCGCCCCCAACAGCCGTCAGCGTCTTTCGGCAGCGCCCCGGCCCAGGTCGGCTTCGCCCCCTCAGTCGAGGATGTAGTAGCGGGGGTTGGTGGGGACGCCGGCCATGAGCACCTCGTAGTGGAGGTGGGGGCCGGAGGAGCGGCCGGTGCTGCCCACCTTGCCGATGATGTCGCCGCGTTTGACCTGCTGGCCGGGCTTGACCAGGATCTTGCTCATGTGGGCGTAGCGGGTGACCAGGCCGTGGCCGTGGTTGATGACCACCATGAGGCCGTAGCCGCCCTCACGGCCGGCAAAGGTGACCACACCGGCGGCGGGGGCCTTGATGGGGGTTCCCCAGCGGGTGGAGATGTCCAGTCCGGGATGGAACTGGCGCTTGCCGGTGAAGGGGCTGATGCGCCAGCCGTAGCCGCTGGTCACCCAGCCGCGCACCGGCCACACCGAGGGGGTAGAGGCCAACACGCTCTTGCGCTCGCGCAGGAACTTGGCCAGCTCGCGCTGGATCTCGCGCTCGATCTCCACCTCGCGGGCCAGGCGGTCCAGGTCGCGCTGCATGGCCATGAGGCGGCGCTCGCCCAGGGTGTTGGAGAGCTTGACCCCGGGACCGCTGCTGGCAGCCTCGGGACCGCCCACGCCGAAGAACTCGCCCCGATTGTCGGGCTTGGCCAGGTTGGCCATGACCCGCAGGCGGTGGTTGAAGCTCTTGAGCTTGGCCATCTGGTGCTGGAAGTCGGCCAGGCGCTCGGCGAAGGCCGCGATCTGGGCCTCCTGGCGGCGGGTCTGCTCCTGCAGGGCCTCCAGGTCGGGCAGCTCGCTGCTCAGGACCTGGTACTGGTGGAACCAGTAGGCGGCCATGCCCACCGCGGCGATGAACAACACCACCACCAAAGGCAGCACGAAGCCATGCAGCGTCAGCCGCCTTACACGATGAGTACCTTCAGGAATGAGAATGACGGTGAACTTCCTGGCCACACACACCCCCGACGCCCGCGGCCACCTCCCGCCCGACGGCCGGGGCGAAGACTCATAAGCATCTAGCACGAAGGGGCTGGGAGGGTCAAGCGGGAAAATTTGGCAATGTTTCGCAACGTTACCCTCCCGAAGCCCCGGAGAGCGACACCCCGGCCACCAACAGGCTGGGCGAGCCGCTGCGGCCGAAGAAACGCAGGTCGTCACCCACCGCCTCCACCGCGGACAGCAGCTCCAACACCTGGCCCGCCACGGCGATGGACTTCACCGGACGCACCACCTGTCCCCTCTCCACCAGTCGGCCCACCGCGCCCAGGCTGAACTCGCCCGAGACCGGGTCGGCGGTGTGGGCGCCCATAACCTCGGTGATGACCACGGCCCGCTCCAGGCCCGCCACCAGCTCCTGGGGGCTGGAGTCACCCGGCTGCAGGTAGAGGTTGGCGAAACCCACCCCGGGAGGGGCCTGTACCCCGCCGCGGGAGGCATTGCCCGTGCTGGCCCGGCCAGCCCGGGCCCCCCACAGGCGGTCGAACACGAAGCCCCGGAGCACGCCCGCCTCCACCAAGGTCTTGGTGCGGGTGGGGGTGCCCTCGCCGTCGAAGGCGGCGCTGCCCAGGCCGCGGGGCAAGAGAGGGTCGTCGATTATGGTCACCAGGGAGGAGGCTATCTGTTGTCCCTCCCGGCCGGCCAGCAGGGAACGTCCCTTGACCAGGTTGTCGCCCTGGAGCGAGGCGGACAGCAGCTCCAGGAACTCCACCGCCACCTGGGGCTCCAACAGGAGATGGTAACGGCCGTCGGGCACTGGTTCGGCGCCTAGCAGCTCTGCCGCCTGGCGGCCGGCGCGGCGGCCCACCGCCCGGGGGTCCAGGTCGGCGGCGAAGCGGCGGCTGTCGCTGTCCCAGGCCATCTCCTGGCCCCCGTCGGCGGCGGCCACCGCGTTGCACCAGGCCGAGATGGCGGTGCCCCGGCGCTCCAGGTCCAGGCGCTGGGAGTTGACCAGGCGGATGCGAGAGACACTGCGCGTCACCTCGGCGGGATGCACGTGCACCACCCTGGGGTCGGCGGCCCGGGCCGCCTCCACCATGGCCGCCGCCCGCCGGCGTAACTCCTCCACCGGTTCGCCGGCCAGCTCCGGGTCGAACACCTCCGGCTCCGGGGGCAAGGTCTCCGGCTCGGCCAGGCCGCCGGCCGCCTCCAGGTCGCTGGCCGCGGCCGCGGCCAGGGCCTGCTCCACTGCTGCGGCCACATCCTCGGCCTGGGCCGGTCCCTGGAGCCAGGCGAAGCCCAAGCGCCCCTCCCGAATCACCCGCAGGGCCAGGCCCCGGCCGGTGGACTGCTGGAACTTGTCCACCTCCTCACCCCGCACCCCCACCGAGACCTGCTCGCTCTCCAGGGCGAACACCTCCCAGGCCTCGGCCTGGGAGCGGGTCAACAAATCTGCGGCGCGCGCGATCATCTCCTCGCGGTGCATGGACTTCTCCCCTCGACCCTACAGGCGCAGCAGCATGGCCACCTCGTCACAGTCGGGAAACTTGACGCACTTGGTGCAGTCGGCCCAGATCTTCTGGGGCAGGAGGCTCTTCTCCACCTCCTCGAACCCGAAGCGCCGGAAGAAGGCCGGGCGATAGGTGAGGGCGAAGACCTGGCCGAAGCCCAGGGTCACCGCCTCGGACAGACAGGCCTCCACTAGCTTGGTGCCCCAGCCCTCACCCTGGCGCTCGGGCACCACGGCCAGGGAACGCACCTCGCACAGGTCCTCCCAGCACAGGTGCAGGGCGCACAGGCCCACCAGCTCGCCCCCCTCGTCCTCGGCCACCACGAAGTCGCGCAGNGACTCGTAGATGTCGGTGAGGGGACGGGCCAGCAGNTCGCCCCGCTGGCCATAATAGGCCAGCAGACGGTGGATGAAACGCACGTCCTGCTGGCGGGCCTTACGGATCATGAAGGAAGTCTCCTCGGCGCTCGCTTGGCGGGCATTGTAGCGCCTGGCCAGCGCGGCGTCCAGCCAGGGCAGGTCTCAGGGCCGGGTGCGGCGCTTGGAGCGGTCTCCCGGCTCGGCCCGGGTCACGAAGGCGGCCAGGTGGTGTTGCAGGCGTATGCGCCCGGCCGCGGCCCGGGCCGCGGCCAGGTCGGGATAGGGCCCCACCCGCACTCGATAGCGCCGGCCCACCCCCCGCACCTCGGCCGCGCGCACATAGGCCGGCAGCCCCGCCTTGGCCAGGCGTCTGGCCAGATCCTGGGCCTGGGAGCGCTCCTTGAACGAGGCCACCTGCACCGTGTAGCGGCCCTTGGTCGGCGAGGCACGGCGCGGGGCGGTTGTCGTGGTGGTCACGTCCTGGCCCCGCCGCTCCAGCTCGCGGTAG
>MTPE01000099.1 GCA_002011835.1 Desulfarculaceae bacterium JdFR-95
GGGGCCGCGCAGGGCGCGGGGCGGAGACCGCAGACCACAACGGTACGGACACAGATCCAGAGCCCTGGAATCTGACAAAGAGGCTACGCCAGAAGAGAAAACGCCGAACCGGCCATCATCCGCTGGGAACACGCCGGGAAGGCCCCCCGCCTCAACCGCGGGCCACACCCCGTTGCGAAGAGGTGATGAACTCCAGCAGGTGGCGCACCTCGGGGATGTCGGGAGCCTCCTGGCGCGCCTGTTCCACGGCCTGCTTGAGCGGCGTGTGGGTGCGGAAGATGATGCGATAGACCGTCTTCAGGGCCTCGATGGTCTGGCGGGGGAAGCCGGCCCGTTTCAGCCCCACCAGGTTGAGGCCGCGCGGCTTGGCCCGGTTGCCCTCGCAGAGGGTGTAGGGGGGCAGGTCCTGGGCCACGCCGCTCAGGCCGCCCACGAAGCAGTAGCAGCCGATGCGGGTGAACTGGTGCACCGCCACCAGGCCGCCCAGGGTGGCGAAGTCCTCCACCGTGACGTGNCCGGCCAGGGTGGCGGCGTTGGCCAGGATCACCCGCCGGCCCAGTTGGCAGTCGTGGGCCACGTGGCTGTAGGCCATGAGCAGGCAGTCGTCGCCGATGCGAGTGACGCCGCCACCCTCGGCCGTGCCCCGGTTGACGGTGACGAACTCGCGGATCATGACCCGCGCCCCGATCTCCAGACGAGTGGGTTCGCCCTGGTACTTGAGGTCCTGGGGGTCGCTGCCCACCGAGGCCATGGGCCAGATGCGGGTGCCTTCTCCAATGGTGGTCAGTCTTTCGATGTTGGCGTGGTGGCCGATTATGCAGCCCGGGCCTATCTCCACTTCGGGGCCGATGTAGGCGCCCGGGCCTATCTCCACGTCTTCGGCCAGGCGGGCCGAGGGGTCCACCACGGCGGTGGGATGGATCGCCATTGCCTGTCCCTGCTCACACCACCGCCCGCTACGGGAAAGAGCAGCGGGCGGAGTAAGATTGTCCGGTTGCTAATACTCCACGCCCAGGGCGGCGGTGAGCTCGGCCTGGGTGGCCAGCTTGCCGTCCACGGTGGCCTTGCCGCTCATCTTCCAGGCCCGGGACGACTTGTGAGTCACGGTCAGCTCCATGATCAGTTGGTCTCCCGGCACCACGGGACGGCGGAACTTCACCTTGTCCATGCCCATGAAGTAGATCAAGCGTCCCTTGAGGTCGGGCAGGCCCTTGTAGGCCAGGATGCCGCCGGTCTGGGCCATGGCCTCCACGATGAGCACGCCGGGCATCACCGGGGCGCCGGGGAAATGGCCCGGGAAGAAGGGCTCGTTTATGGTCACGTTCTTGAGCCCCACGATGCGCTGGCCTTCCTCCAGCTCCAGAATGCGGTCCACCAGCAGAAAGGGATAGCGGTGGGGCAGGTGTGCGAGGATCTCGGCGATGTCAACCACGGGATCGGACATGACCCGCTCCTTGTACTACTGGTCCACTCCCAGCCGCGCCTCCAGGCGCGCCACCCGCCGGAACAGCTCGGGCAGGCGGCGCACCAGGGAGGCGGTGCGCAGCCACAGGCGGTAGGGCATGGCCGGCACCCCGCCCAGCTCTGCGCCCGGTTCCACCGATTTTATCACTCCGGTGCCGCCGGCCAAGCGGGCACGGTCGCCCACGGTGATGTGCCCGGCCAGGCCGGCCTGGCCCCCGATGACCACGTTGCGCCCGATCTTGGTGGAGCCGGAGATGCCCACCTGGGCCACCAGGAGGGTGTTCTCCCCCACCACGCAGTTGTGGGCCACGTGCACCATGTTGTCGGTCTTGACCCCGCGCTGGATCCAGGTGCGGCCGGTGGCGGCGCGGTCGATGGTGTTCAAGGCCCCCAGCTCCACGTCGTCGTCGATCTGCACGATGCCCACCTGGGGTATCTTGAAGTGGCGGTCGCCCTCGGGCACGAAGCCGTAGCCGTCGGCCCCGATCACGGTGCCGGCGTGGATGATGCAGCGCCGGCCCACCTTGCAGCCGTGGTACACCGTGACGTTGGGGTGCAGCACGGTGTCGTCGCCGATCTGGGCGCCCTCCCCCACGTGTACCCCAGAGTGCAGCACCACCCGGTCGCCGATCACGGCCTTGGGCCCCACATAGGCCAGGGGATGGATGCTTACCTCCGCGCCCACCTGGGCGGTCTCGTGCACGAAGGCCATGGGGTGTACCCCCAGGGCCTGGTAGGGCCTCCGGGTGGCCAGGGTGAGCACCTTGGCGTAGGCCAGGTAGGGGTCCTCCACCCGGATCACGGCCAGCCCCGGCGGCACCTCCTGGTCCGGCCGCACCAACACCGCCCCCGCCCGGCAGTGGGACAGGGCCTTGGCGTAGCGGGGGTTGGCCAGGAAGGCCAGGTCCTCCGGCCCGGCCTCCTCTATGCCCTTGATCCCGCGCAGGCGCCGATCGGGAGGCCCCTCCAGGCGCCCCCCCACCAGCTCGGCCAGCTCGGCCAGGGTGATCTCCATGCCAGCCCCTTGTCGGCTCAAGGGTTCACCTTGTCGTAGGCCGCGATCACCTGGTCGGTGATGTCGGCGCTCTTGGGGTAGTAGAGGGCGGCGCGGGTCTCGGTGATGAGGGCATAGCCGCCCTTGGCCCCGATCTGGCGGATGATCTTCTGCATCTTGCGCAGGATGGGGGCGAAGGCCGCACGCTGCGCCTCCATCATCTCCTGCTTGGCGTCACGCTGGCGGTCGCGCAGCAGCCGCAGTTTGCGTTCGAACTCGCGCTGCTTGGCCAGGCGGGCCTCGGCCTTGAGCAGCATGGCGGTGTTCTCCAGCTCGTCGCGCAGCTTCTGCACCTCCTTGCCCAGCTTCTTGAGCTCGGCCTGCAGCTTCTCGGCCTTGCGCTTCAGCTCCGCCTGGGCCCGCTTGCCCGCCTTGCAGTTGTTGACCGCCCGTTCCATGTCCACCACCGCGATCTTGCCTCCGGCCNGGGCCGGGGAGGGAAGGCTCCAGGCCAGCCCCAACCCCAAGGCCAGCAGGNCGGCAAGCGTGACAACCGATCTGGTCAGTCTCATGATCTGTTTCTCCTCACAAGCGACGCGATTGGGTTCAGAACAAGCTGCCGATGCTGAACTCCCAGTTGGACGTGGACTCGCCCGGCTCGGGGTCCAGCACGTAACCGTACTCCAGGCGCAAGGGGCCCATAGGAGAATACCAGCGGATCCCCGCGCCCACACTCTTGCGCAGGTTGCCCAGCTCGTAGCCCTCCTCCTGGGTCCAGGCGTTACCCGTGTCGTAGAACAACACGCCCACCAGGCCGGCCTTCTTCACGATGGGGAAGCGGTACTCGAAGTTGAACTGCACCATGCGCTCGCCGCCGATCACGTCGCCGGTGGCGGGGTCCTTGGGCCCCACGCTGTGGTAGTCGAAGCCGCGCAGGGTGTTGATGCCGCCCAGGAAGAAGCGCTCGTAGATGGGCAGGTCGCCGCCGGAGTGGCCGGTGAGCCAGCCCGCCCGGCCGTGCAGCACCACCACGTGGTCCCACCATACCGGCAAATACCAGCCGCTGTCGGCGATCACCTTGACGAAGGCGTTGGTCCCGCCCAGGGGGCCGCCGGCGTACTCCACGCTGAGGCTGTTGTCCGAGCCGCGGGTGGGGTTCCAAGTGTGGTTGCGGGTGTCCCGGCGCAGGATGGCCCGCAGGCTGCTGGTGGTGTGGCTGCCCTTCTGGTCCTGGATGATGCGCGCGGCGTACTCGCTCACGTTGTCGATGGTGGCGTCCTCGAAGGTGTAGTAGGTGTACAGCCGCGTATAGTCGAAGGGCGTGGGCCAGCCGAAGCGGATGCGGAAGCCGGCCGCCTCCTTGTCGTAGTTGGTGAACTCCCGCGACCAGTCGTAGATGTCGAAGCCGGCGCTGATGGGACGGTCGAAGAGCCAGGGCTCGGTGAAGGACAGGGTGTAGCGGGTGGAGCGGCCGCCCAACTGCCCCCGCAGCTGCAGGCGCTGGCCGCGGCCGAACAGGTTGGCCTCGGTGATGGCGCCCATCACCATGAACTTGTCCACCGTGGAGTAGCCCGCCCCCACGCTGAAGCTGCCGGTGCGCTTCTCCCTGACGTGCACCTTCAGGTCCATCTTGTCCGGGGCCGAGCCCTTGCTGGTGGTGATGCGGATGTCCTCGAAGTAGTTGAGCCGGTGCAGGCGGATGTTGCCCCGCCGCAGGGCCCGGCCCGAGAACAGATCACCCTCGGCCACGCCCAGCTCGCGCCGGATCACGTTGTCCCGGGTGCGGGTGTTGCCGGTGATGATGATGCGCTCGAAGTAGACCTTGGGCCCCTTCTTGATGTGATAGGTGAGGGCCACGGTGTGTTTGTCCCGGTCCTCCTTGACCCGGGGNCGCACCTCCACGTAGGCGTAGCCCCGGTCCGCGTACAGCTCGTGCAGGCCGCGCAGGTCTTCCCGCAGCTTGCTACGGTTGAACCAGTCCCCCGCCTTGAGCTTGAGCCGCGCCATGAGCTCCTTCTTGGGCACGATCATCTCGCCGGAGACCCCCACCGAGGCCACCTTGAAGCGCGGTCCCTCCACGATGTCGAAGGTCACCACTAGGCCGCCCGGCTCCCGCTTGATCTCCGGCTCGCCCACCCGCGCGGTGAGGTAGCCGTGGTTGTAGTAGAAGTCGGTGAGTTTCTCCCGGTCCTGCTCCAACTTGGAGCGGTCCAGCACGTTGGCGTCGGTGAGCCAGGTGAACCAGCCCTCCTCCTCGGTGCTCATCTGGTCGCGCAGAGTGCCGTCGCTGAAGGCCTTGTTGCCCCGGAAGCGGATGGCCTTGATGAAGACCTTCTTGCCCTCCACGATCTTGAACTGCACGCCCTTGTCACCCGAGGGCAGGTCTATCACCCGGCTGGTCACCTTGACGTCGTAGTAGCCCTTGTCGTGGTACATGCGCACGATCTTGGCCACCGCCTCCTTGATGGCCGCGGGCTTGTACACGCTGAAGGGCTTGATGCCGATGCGGTCGCGGATGTCCTGGTCGTCGATGGCCTTGGCCCCGCGGATCTGCACCTCGCGCACCATGGGCTTCTCCTTCACGCTCACGGTGACCACCTTGCCCTCTGGGCTGTCGGTCACCTTGATGCGCACGTCGTCGAAGTAGCCCATCTTCCAGATAGCGCGCAGATCCTCGTCCAGCTTGAGGGGCGAGTAGGGGCTGCCCACCTTGGTCTTCATCACCTGGGTGATGGCCGCATCCTCTATGCGGCGGTTGCCGGTGACCTCGATCTTGGCCACCCGCTCCAGGCCGCTCATGCGCGAGGCCAGCTCCCGAGCCAGACGCTTGCTCATCTCGGGCAGCTCGTCCAGGCCCTCGCCCTCCACGAACACCGACTGGGGACGCATCATGCCCAGGGCGTCCAGCACCTTGGCGTCCAGCGACAGGCGCGGCCCCAGCTTGGTCAAGGAGCCGTAGACCGCATAGTCCGCCCCCAAACGCCCGGCCAGGGTGCGGGCCAGGCTCAGGTCCAGGGGACGGCCCGCCTCACGCAAGACCCGCCGCACCTGCTCCACAGGGATGGTGGTCACGCCCTCGGCGGCCAGGCTCTGGCTCACCAGCTCCTGCAGCCGCCCCTCCAGGCCCTCCAGGGGCTGGCGGCTGAACACGTCGAAGGGGAACACCACCACCTTCACCGGCTCGGCCGCCCAGGCCAGCCCCGCGCAGGCCAAGCACATCCCCAAGGCCACCACCAACAGCGCTCGTCTCATGCTGCCCCCGCTCATGTCTCAGTCCACCGGGTGGGCCCGCCCTCCCGCCAGGCGCACCCGCCGCCCCAGGGCCGCGGCCAGGCGCTCGTTGTGGGTGGCCACCAAGGTGGTCACCCCGCGCTCGGCGTTCAGGCGCAAGAGAAGCTCTGCCACCTTCTCTCCGGTCTCCTCGTCCAGGTTGCCGGTGGGCTCGTCGGCCAGCACCAGCTCCGGCCCCAGCACCAGGGCCCGCGCCACCGCCACCCGCTGCTGCTCGCCTCCGCTGAGCTGGCCCACCCGGTGCTCCATGCGATGGGTCAGCCCCACCGCGGCCAACAGCTCCTCCGCCCGCCGGCGCGCCTCGCCCCGGGGCTGCCGGGCGATCAACGCCGGCATCATCACGTTCTCCAGGGCGCTGAACTCGGGCAGCAGGTGGTGGAACTGGAACACGAACCCCACCTGCCGGTTGCGGAACAAGGCCCGCTGGCCTTCGTCCAGGGTGGTGAGCTCGCGCCCACCCACCCATACCCGACCCCGGGTGGGCCGCTCCAAGGCCCCCACGATGTGCAGCAGGGTGGTCTTGCCCACCCCCGAGGCCCCCACGATGGCCAGGCTCTCGCCCCGCTCCACGCTCAGGTTCAGGCCCCGCAGGACTTCCACCTTATCACGCGGACCGGCATATGTCTTGTGCAGATCCTCGATCCGCAAGAACGGCCCCGGCTCGCTCACCGCCCGCCCCTTCCTACTGATAGCGCAGGGCCTCGGCCGGATCCAGACGCGCCGCGGCCTGGGCCGGATATACCGTGGCCAGCAAACTGATCACCACCGCACACACCGCCACCAGCGCCACCAACAGAGGCTCCACCTCCACCGGCAGGGTGTCCAGGGCGTAGACGTCAGCCGGCAGGCGGATGAACTGGTAGCGTTCCAGAAGGGCACACAGCCCCAAGCCCCCCAGCACTCCGGCCACGGTGCCGCACACCCCGATGATCAGCCCCTCCAGCATGAAGATGCGCCGCACGCTGGCCGCAGTGGCGCCCATGGCCTTGAGGATGGCGATGTCGCGGGTCTTCTCCATCACCAGCATCACCAGGGAGCTGACGATGCCGAAGGCGGCCACCAAGACGATCAGGATCAGGATCACGAACATGGTGATCTTCTCCAGCTTGAGGGCCGCGAACAGGCTGTGGTTCAGGCTCATCCAGTCCCGGGCATAATACAACGGCCCCAGGCGCTCCACCAGACGCGCGGCCACCTCCCCGGCCTGGTAGATGTCGGCCACGGCCAGCTCCACTCCGCTCACCGCCCGTCCCAGGCCCAGGAAGTCCTGGGCCGCCTGCAGGGAAACATAGCACAGGGCGTTGTCGTACTGGTACATGCCGGAACGGAACACCCCCGCCACCCAGAAGGGCTCGCTCTTGGGCACCCGGCCCACGGGAGTCTCTTCGCCCAGGGGGTTGATCAGGTTCACCCGCGCCCCCCGCTGTACCCCCAGGCGCCGGGCCAGGGCGGCCCCCAGGATCACTCCCGGCAGGCCGTCCGGCCCCGGCGAGGTCAGGTCGCGTACCCGGCCCTGCACCATCATGTCCTGCAGGCCCATCACCTTGAGCCCGGAGGGTATGGCCAGGCCCCGCAGGATGGCGCCGCTGGCCCCGGCCGATGAGACCAACATCACCTGGCCGGTGACGAAAGGCGCCGCGGCCACCACCCGGGGGTCGCGCCGGGCCGCGGCCACCACCCGCCCCGGGCGGTCCAGCTCCTGGCCGGCCTTGAACACCATCACCTGGGGGCTCATGCCCAGGATCTTGCGGGTAAGCTCCTGCTCCGCCCCGTTCATCACGCTGAGCACCACGATGAGCGTGCACACCCCCAGGGCCACGCCCACCATGGACAGAAGGGTGATCAAAGAGATGAAGGTCTGCTTGCGGCGGGCGCGCAGATACCTGAGCGCCACCATCACCTCGAAGGACATCAGCCTCGCTCGGGGCGCAGCAGGGGGAACAGGATCACCTCCCGGATGCTGGGCTGGTCGGTGAGCAGCATGACCAGACGGTCTATGCCCACCCCCTCCCCCGCGGTGGGCGGCATGCCGTACTCCAGGGCGCGCACGTAGTCCAGGTCCATGAACTGGGCCTCCTCGTCGCCGGCCGCGCGCTGGGCCTGCTGGGCCTGGAAGCGCTCCAGTTGGTCGTCGGGGTCGTTCAGCTCGCTGAAGCCGTTGCCCACCTCGCGGCCGGCGATGAAGAACTCGAAGCGCTCCACCACGTCCGGGTCGTGGTCACAGGTACGCGACAGGGGCGAGATCTCCTTGGGGAAACCCGTGATGAAGGTAGGTTGCCACAGGTGGGGCTCCACTGTCACCTCGAATATCTTGTGCAGGGCCTTGCCCAGCCCGTCCCCCGGCCGGTGTACCCCCCCCAGCTCGCGCGAAAGCCCCAACGCCTCCTCGGCGTCGAACAAGACCTTGGGCGGCACCCCCCCGATCTCCAACAGACTGGTGCGGAAGTCCAGGTTCTGCCAGGGCGGGGTCAGGTCCACCTCCTTGCCCTGATACTCGAACTTCAGCCCCCCGGTCACCGCCCGGGCGCACTCGGCGATCAGCTCCTCGGTGAGCACCATCAGGTCCTCGTAGGTGGCATAGGCCTGGTAGAACTCCAGCATGGTGAACTCGGGGTTGTGCCGCACGCTGACGCCCTCGTTGCGGAAGTTGCGTCCCAGCTCGTAGACCCGCTCCAGGCCCCCCACCACCAACCGCTTCAGGTACAGCTCCGGCGCCACCCGCAGATACAGCTTCATGCCCAGGGCGTTGTGATAGGTCTCGAAGGGACGCGCCGTGGCCCCGCCCGGGATGATCTGCATCATGGGGGTCTCCACCTCCATGAAGCCGCGGTCGTCCAGAAAGGCGCGGATGGTCTGGATGATCTTGGAGCGGGCGCGGAAGATTTCCCGCACCTGCTGGTTCATGATCAGGTCCAGATAGCGCTGGCGGTAGCGCCGCTCCACGTCGGTGAGCCCGTGGAACTTCTCCGGCAGGGGGCGGTAGCTCTTGGTGACCAGGGAGAAGGACTCCACCCGGATGGTCAGCTCCTGGGTGCGGGTGCGGAACAGGGGGCCGGTCACCCCGATGAAGTCGCCCACGTCCATCTTCTTGAAGATGGCGTACTGCTCCGGGCCCACCACGTCGCGCTGGATGTGGCACTGGATCTGGCCGGTGCGGTCCTGCACCTTGATGAAGGCGGCCTTGCCGAAGGAACGCAGGGCCATGATGCGCCCGGCGATGGAGAACTTCAGGTCCTGGCGCGCCTCCAGTTGGGCCGCGTCCAGGCGCTCGTAATCGGCCCGGATACGGGCGATCTCGTCGCGGGGCCGGAAGGTGTTGGGAAACAGGGGCACCCCCATTTCCTTCAGTTCTTGGGCCTTCTTGCGCCGCTGCCGTACCAGGAAGTTCTCTTCCAGGATGCCCTTTTCCTTTGCCTGCTTTGCCACTTGCTCTGCCACTCCCGGCCACCTTCCCCAGACCACCGGCGGCCCCTGTTAAGGAGACATGGGCGTTTTCGCCTTGAACCAGGCTAAGTTACATACTGCCCCCCCGCCCGGTTGTCAAGGGCGCCGGCCGGTTTCCCCACCGGGAGGCACCTCCCCTCAAGTGCCCCGCCCTGCCGCCAAAGACCAACCTGTCCCCCACTGGCCGGAACCGGCCGCAGCGAAAGGCCCACCCCGCTTCGGACGAGAAGCGCGCGGTCCCGACCGCGGCCACCCACCGGCGTACGGCAATTTTCCCTTGACAACCCTGCTGCCGGCCACCATAATTCGCCCCCGGAAAACTTTTGCGGGGTCCGGCTGCCTTACATGGGCCGGACCCCTTGATTTGGTTTTCTGGTCCAGTACCCGAGGAAAGGACGGATCGCCATGCTGTGCACCACCACCCGCGAAGGCTACGACTGCAACTTCATGACCCCCCAGGGCTGCTCCTTCAACGGCGGCACCTGCCATCCGGCTGTGGAAGCCTGCCAGGGTTGCGACCGCACCATCACCGTGGGCGAGATGGTCTTCTGCCGTAGCTACCCCGATCCCGCGGCCAAGTGGCGCTATGGCAACTGCAACTTCGCCACCCACGTCAAGGGCGAGACCCAGGAGAAGCCCAAGCTGAACCCGCTGAAGGCCTCCAAGCGCGCCAGCCGCGGGCAGTAACCCTCCTCCTGCCGCAAGGCAAAAAGGACCGAGGAGCCCAAGTTTCGCTTGGGCTCCTTTTTTTGGCTCATCCGGCAAATGGCNGAGAGACAGAAACCTTGGGATCGCGGCCCCGGCCGGCGGCAACAGGGGATTGGGATGAAATTTCGTCGTCTTTGCGAGGAAAATGNTTATGGTCTCTCACTCGGACTACAACCGACAATACCGAGGCCATGAATCCACGTAGTATCCCTATTTCATATCATTTTCCTCGCAAAGACGAGCGCACGATCTTGTTCATCCCGGGCCAGCCCGGGATGATTCTACCACCGCCCTGCCATTTGCCGGATGAGCCTTTCTTTCGCCCCATCCCACCGAGGAAGCGAGCGTGGAAGGCCGGCGATGGAAAACGGGCCTTTCGTCCCGGCGCCGCGCACCCGCTAGTGCACCACCAGCCCCGCCTCGGGCAACAGCTTGTGCAACACATATTCCCGGTGCAGGCCCGCGGCCTGGTAGAAGCGGTACACCTCCGCCTCCACTATGTCCTCGGGCTGCTGGTGATCCGGGAAGGACCGGCGCTGGCCGTCCCAGTGCTCGCGCTGGTACTCGGGGATCTCCTCTCCCGCCAGCTTCGGGTTCAGATCTCCACTCCCCAAGGCCTCCTGNCAGGCCTGGATTCGGTCCTCCTTCTTGCCCTCCAGGGCCAACACCGCGGCCACCNCCCCACTGACCTGCCCGAACTCCCGGCGGGCCCCGGGCTCCTGCAGCTCGGNCCGGCGGCGGGCAAAGGCGCCGAAGAAGGCATGCAGTTTCTGGCAGGCCTCCAGTGAAGTCGGCCTGGTTGTCGCGCACCTGGGGCCGGGCCTGCGGTGACTGGTACTCATAACGGAACTGCCAGCGCAGGTAAGGGCGGTCGGGATAAGTATAGGCCGCGGCGTGGCCCAGGGCTCCGTGGCTCAGGACCTGGGCCGCACCCTCGGCCAGCCAGCCCCCCACCACGGCCTCCAGATGCCCCCAACCCGGAAACAGATCGCGCAGCTTGCACCCCTTGCCATACCTGCGCCGGAAGGATACCCGCTTGTCCCGGATGTAGGCGCGTATCTCCTCACCCTCGGTATATTCGCGCAGGCTCTGCTGGCGCACCCGATTCAGAGGCGAACTGACCCCGGAAAAGCCGTGGTGGGAGAAGCAGTCGGCATATACGTGGGCCGCCACTCCCACCAAATGGGGGGCGAACTCAGCCCGGGCATGGGCCAGATGGTGCCGCAGCATGGCCTGGGCCAAGGCGCTGTCCTTGCGGCACACCAGTCGCTCGTAGAAGGAATACCCCAAGTTGCCGGGCAGGAAGTGGAACGGCACCCACACCTCGCGCTGGCTGCGCTGGCTGAGGTTCTCCCCCTCCAGCACCCGGTGGGCGGTCTCCACCGCCACCACCATGGCCCCGCTGGCGTGGCTCTCCACCACGTCCTCCACCGCGTCGTCCACGTACTGCGAGGCATAGGCGATCACCCGCGCCGTCTCCCGGTCCAGGCCGGCCAGGCGTGCCAGCACATAGACCCCATAGTAGTGCATGTCTATCCGCATACGCTTCCACCCCGGCACAGGCAGGAGGCCGTGGCGCCACAGCCCGTCCCTGCTTCACCCTCGGCCCAGCATTAACCCAAGCGGGAGGGAGGCCCAGGGCCACAAATTCACAAAAGGATCTCTATCCGGCTCCTGCTGGTGTCGGGGGCCTCGGTCGTCGGGCTCGCCCCCAGAGGAGAGGGGTTAGGGTGGGGCGTGGCCCGTACCGCCGGTGAAAGACGGGAGAGGTAAAAAGCGACCCCGTGACGAGGAAAGAACGCCCCCGTGAGGGAAAGGGCCCCGGTGGCTCAGACCGACCTCGGCCCCGCCGCGCCGGATCTCAGACGGCGGTTGTGCTCGGCCAGGCGGTGCAGCCACTGGTGCAGCTCCTGGGGGCTGAGCAGCCCCTGCTCCAGGAAGTAGCTCCCCAGGCGGGGCTGGCGCCGGGACTGGTGCAAAAGGATGGAGCGCACCCAGAAGGGCACCATCAGGCCCAGGCGCACCGCGCACTCCCCGAAGCGCTCGCCCCACTGCTTCCGGCGCAGGACCAGCTCGGCCTGCTGGGGAGTGAGCAGACGCCAGGACACCGCCACCTGTCCGAAGCGGGGCCGGCGTTGCTTCTGCCACACCAGGGAGGAGATCAGGGTCTGCCAGGAGACCTGGCCGGAGTAGTAGAGAAACTCGCCCAGGCGCAAGACCCGCCGCGGCATGGGGCCGCGGTAGAAGTGCTCACTGCGGGGCCGGGGCGGCGGGGGAGGAGATGCCGTACGGGGCGGCCTCTCCGGCTGTGGGGAGGGCTCCGGGCCGGCGCCGTTTCCCAGGGCGGCCCGCAGGGTGTCGTAGGCCCACACCAGCTTGAGGAAGCGCTCGTGCAACAGCTCGCGGTCCTGACCCAATACCGCACTGCGGTCGGGATGGGTCTGCAGGGCGCGGCTGCGGAACACCTCCCGCAGGCGGGCCTCCTCCAGCTCGCGCAGGAACCGGGCCGCCGGCACCGGCAAGGGGCCGAACATCACGGCCAACGCCTCGTCCAACGCTGCCCTGGGCACGAGCCGAGACACACACTTCCTCCTTGCCCCCGCTTCTCTTATACCTACATGTTGTGGAGATGTCAAGAAAACGGCTATATGTTGGGGGTCTAGATCGTGCGGCTGAGGCGCAGACGCCAGACCATCCACAGGGCCTCCAGGGCGATGGCGGCCGACATCTTGGACTGGCCCACCCGCCGATCCTCGAACACGATGGGCACCTCCACCAGGCGGTGGCCGCGGCGGTGGGCGCGGTAGCTCATCTCGGCCTGGAAGGCGTAACCGTTGGAGTGGATCGCGGGCAAGTCTATGTCTTCCAGCACCCGACGGGGCCAACACTTGAACCCGCCGGTCACGTCGTGCAGGGGCAGCCCCAACACCAGGCGGGCATACAGGCTCCCTCCCCGACTGATCAGGCGCCGGCCCAGTCCCCAGTTCTTCACCCCTCCGCCAGGAATGTAGCGCGAGCCCACGGCCACCGCACCGCGGCGGGCCACCTCCACCAAGGCGGGCAGGCGCCGGGGGTTGTGGGAGAAGTCGGCGTCCATCTGGGCGAACAGGCGGGCCGGGGTGTGGGCCAGCCCCCACAGGAATCCCTGCACATAAGCGGTGCCCAAGCCCTGCTTGCCCGGCCGGTGCAGTACCATGACCCGTTCGTCCCTGGCCGCCAGCTCCTCGGCCAGCTGGCCGGTACCGTCGGGCGAGGCGTCGTCCACCACCAAGAGCCCCAACTCCAGGGGCAGCTCCAGCAGGGCGCGGGCCAGGCGGGGCAGGTTGTCGGCCTCGTTGTAGGTCGGCACCACCACCAACACTTCCATACGCGGGCTCACCTTCCCCGGGCCCACAGCCCGCTCTTGGTCGTATAGTGACGCAGGAACTCACCCTTGCGGGGATTGCGGGCCAGCCAGGCCAACACACTCCAGGGCGCCACCGCGGCCGACTTCTTGACCTCGCACTGGGACCAGCAGGTGCAGTCGGCCAGCTCGCGGCGCAGGCGCCAGCTCCGGGGGTGGTGGGCGATGCGGGCGAAGGGTTTCTTCCGCAGGCTGCCCAGGGAGGTGCCGATCAGGTTGCAGACGCACACCTCGCCGAACGGGGTGAGGAAGTAGCTGGTGAAGCCGGCATAACAAGGCAGGGTGCGCGGCCGGCCCAGGAGCTGCTGGCGCAGGTTGTCCATGTAGTAATGATGGGCAAAGGGCTCCAGCTGGCGCAGCACCTCCGCCCGCTGCCGGGCGTCCAGGCCCACCGCCCGGCCCTGGTTGTTGAAGTTGGCTCCCTGTTCCTGCAGGTTGCAGGAGAAGTCCACCCCCATCTGGGCCAGCATCTCGGCCACGGGGCCGATCTGGTGGTAGTTGTGGGGAGTGATGGTGAGCCCGCTGGTCACGGTGAAGCCCAGCTCCAGGGCCCCGCGCATGGTGGCCAGGGCGCGCTGGAAGGCCCCGGGTACGCCGCGTACCTGGTCGTGCAGCTCGCCCAGTCCGTCCAGGGACACACTGAAGACCAAATCGGGGAAGAAGGAACGTATTTCTTCCAAGGCGGTCAGGATACGTTCGGTGAGCAGACCGTTGGACACCAAGCTGATGCGGACCTGGGGCAAGCGCCGGTGTAACACCCGCACCAGCTCCACCAGGTCGGGGCGTAGGAAGGGCTCCCCGCCGGTGAGGCCCACCTTCTCCACTGCGCCCAGGAAGTCCGCGTCGCGGGCCAGGATGGCGTCCAGCTCGCCAGGGCTGAGCTCGCTCTCGCCGGTCTGGGGGTGCTCGGTGGGACGACGCCAGGTGTTGCACATCTGGCAGCGCGCGTTGCAGCGCCAGGTCACGGCATAGTCCAAGAACAGGGGCTTCACCAAAAGCCCCCGCCGCCGGCGCCAAGCCAACCACGGCTGCCGTAAGCTTGCCTTGATCCCCCCCCAGAGCAGATTCAGGGTCCCCTTTCCGGCCATCCTTCTTCCCGTCTCTCGCCTATGACTACCTGCTGCCTCCGGCGGCGTCAAGGTGAAGCCAAGCCACGACGCAGCTCCAGGCCATGCACCAGGAAAGCGGCTCCCCCCAGGCTACCCAGGCGCAACTCCACCGCCTGCGCGGGGCGCGTGAGGCTGAACTCCAGGCATACCTCCTGTCTTCCCGGCCGGGCCGCCACCTCCCGCCGAGCCAGGATGCGCCGGCCGCGGTCGGCGGCCACGTCCATCCAGGCCAGAGGCCCCTTGGCTCCTGGGGCGGCCTCCAGCCAGGCCACAGCCCGATAGCGACCAGGCGGCAAGGAGAGGTACTGACCCCATACCCCGGCCTGGTTTGGGGCACCGGCGGGGAAACCCGCCGCTGCTGCCGGCCGGCCCAGG
>MTPE01000094.1 GCA_002011835.1 Desulfarculaceae bacterium JdFR-95
ACCGCCACCGCCGCTTGGCGGGCCACCTCCTCGTGCGAGTCGCTCAACAGCATGGCCGCCTCCTCCAGGGCCTGGTGGGCCTTCAGGTTGGCCAAGGCGCTGAGCGCCGCCTTGCGCACCTCGGGAGAGCGGTCCCTGAGCGCCTTTTGCAGGGCCTCGACCACCTCCGGGTGGCGCAGCCGGGTGTTGCCCAGGGCGATGGCCGCCACCCGGCGTACCTCGGCCTCCGGGTCGTCGGTGAGGCGGTCGGCCATGGCCCCCAGGGCGCGGGCGTCCTTGATGTGGTTGAGGGCGATCAGCGCCTCCTTGCGCACACGGGCGTCGTCGTCCTGCAGCCGTTCCACCAACCCCGGCACGGCCTGGCTCTCGCGCAGGCGGCCCAGGGCCGCGGCCGCGGCGGCGCGCACCCCGGCCTCGGAGTGCTCCAGCAGCTCCAGCATGCGCTCGCGTCCCGCCTCTGCCTCCAGGGTGGCCAGCCCGGCCATGGCCGCGGAGAGCAGGGCGGGCTGGTCGGCGGCCAGGGCGGTCAGAAGGGCCTCCTGGGCCACCTTGGGGTCGATGCGGTTGATGGCGATGGCCGCGGCGCGCAGCACTTCGGGCCGGGTCTCTTCGCTGTCGTCACCGGCGCCGGGCTTGGCTCCGGCCGCGGCCAGCACCTTCTGGCGCAGCTCGCCCTCCGAGGCCTTGAGCAGGCGGCGCAGGAAGGGCAGTGCGCCCTTGGAGCCGATCCGCCCCAACGCGCGGGCGGCCTCGGCCTGTACCTGCCAGGCCTTGTGGCCCAGAGCCCTGATCAGTCCTCGTTCCGCCCGCTCCAGTCGCATCTCGCCCGCCAGGTAGCAGGCGGCGCGCAGCAGGTTGGGGTCCTCGCTGTCCAGGGCGTCCAGCACCACTTTCTCCAGGTCGGCGGCCATGGTTTCGTCGTTCTCCTCGTGGCCAGGGGTCGGCGGGTATGGGCTGGGGATATTCGCACTAATCTTGGCTGCTGGCGGCGTCAAAGTCAAACCGCGGAGCTTGCCCTGGCGGATGGGGCGGCATATGATGGGCGGGAGGATCTGCCGCTCCGTAAGAGGAGAGAGGGGCGAGTGATGAGCCACAAGGGTTTGCAGCGTTTTTGGGCCTTGGTTTTGTGTGTGGCGCTGGTGTTGGGTCTGGCCGCGGTGGGCTGGGCCGGGCCGGTGTTGGCGCGCATCCAACAGCGGGGTGAGCTGCGCGTGGGCACCGAGCCCAACTTCCCTCCCTTGGAGGCGCGGGCCAAGGACGGCAGCATCATCGGCTTCGACATGGACCTGGCCCGCCACATCGCCCGGGCCATGGGGGTGAAGCTCAAGGTGGTGGCCATGCCCCTGAAGGAGCTGTTGCCCGCGCTGGAGCGGGGCGAGCTGGACATGGCCATCAGTGGTTTGACCATCACCCCGAAGCGCAACCTGAAGGTGGTGTTCGTGGGGCCCTATCTGATGGCGGGTCAGACCGCGCTGGTGCGGCGGGAGGTGGCCGCGAAGGTGCGCAGCGTGGCCGACCTGAACCGGTCCCGCTACACCGTGGTGGCCAGCGCCGACACCACCGCGGCCGAGGCGGTGCGTCGTCTGTTGCCCAAGGCCAGGCTGATCACGGTGCCGGGAGAGGATCGGGCCATCAAGTTGTTGCTGGCGGGCAAGGCCCAGGCCATGGTGGCGGACCTGCCCTTCTGCACGGTTATGGCCTTTCGCCACCGTGACCAGGGGCTGTTGCATCTGGACACACCTTTCACCTTCGAGCCCTTGGGCATCGCCATCGCCCAGGGGGACCCCGATCTGGCCAACTGGCTGGCCAACTTCCTCACTTTGTTGCGGGGCACGGGCATCCTGGACCGCATGGGTGAGCGCTGGTTCCGCGACGCCAGTTGGATGAAGCAGTTGGCGCCTTAGGGAGAGCAGGCGGCGGGGCGGTGCGCATCATCGGGTTCATAAACGCCTTCGACGAGCTGGCCGACGCCGACCTGCGCCTGGGTCGCAAGGTGGCCAACTACGGCCTGGCCAGCGCCTTGATGGAGCACAGCCAGGCGGACGAGATCCATTTCTTCCTGCCCTTCCAGGCGGCCCTGGGCTATTTCCAGCGCGGCTACGCACCCTGGCTGGAGGCGCCGGGGCGGGCCGAGCGCATCCGCCTGTTGCCGGCGGTGAAGCTGCCCGTGGCCCTGATGCAGACCCGCTATCACGCCTTCCACGCCGCGGAGCTGGACCGCTACTTCCCGGAGTTGTGCCACCTGCGCAACCGCCTGGCGGCCGAGCCCTTCCCGGTCACCTGCACCACCCACACCCTGAGCTACTGGTCCACCCAGGTGCGCAACCTCTACAAGGTCCTGCCCGGCCCCCGCCCCTACGACGCNNTCTTCTGCACCAGCCGGGCGGCGGTGGAGCACCTGCGCCGGGCTTTCGCCTCCTCGGCCGCGGCCCTGGCCGAGCTGGGCCTNCNNGNGGCGGGCTTTGCCGGCCGCCTGGAGCGGGTGCCCTTGGGGGTGAACGCCGACGAGCTGGCTGGCCCGCCCCAAGCGGAGGCCCAGGCCCAACTGGGGCTGGAGCCGGGGGTGTTCACGGTGCTCTACATCGGCCGGCTCACCCCTTCGGACAAGTGCGACCTCCGGCCCCTGGTGGGGCTTCTGGGACAGATGGCCCGCGAGGCGCCCTTGCGCCTTATCCTGGCCGGCTCGGGCTCGCGCTCCTATGCCGAGCAGCTGGTGGCCACCGCGGCCCAGTTCGGCTTCCGCCGGGGGGTGAAGACCTTCCTGGAGTTCGACAGCGCCCTCAAGCCGGTGCTGTTGGCGGCCTGCGACGTGTTCGTCTCTCCGGCGGACAACCTGCAGGAGACCTTCGGCCTGTCCATCCTGGAGGCCATGGCCGCGGGCCGGCCGGTGGTGGCCAGCGACTTCTCCGGCTACCGCGACTTGGTGAAGGAAGGCGAGACCGGCTTTCTGGTGCCCACCTACGGCCCCACCGACTACGGGCTCATGGACGCCTTCTGGCCCATCGCCGCGGAACGCACCGCAGCCCTGCAGGTGGCCCAGCGCACGGCCATGGACCTGGATGTGTTGGCCGCGCGGCTGCGGCTGTTGCGCGACCAGCCCGAGCTGGCCCGCCGCATGGGCGAGGCGGGCCGACAGCGGGTTCGCCGGCGCTTCCACTGGCCGGTGGTGATCCGGGCCATGGAGGAGCGGTGGGACCAGCTCAAGGCCGAGGCCCTGCGCCTGGGGGCGGCTCCGCCGGCTCGGGACGTGTTGGCCGCGGGCCAGGGCGTGGTCTTCGGCCACTTCCCCACCCGGGCCATCGCCCCGGGGGACGTGTTGGCGCCGGGGCCCTTGGCGGGGGCCTTCGGCCACGGCCCCTGGGCGCGGGAGCCCTACCCCGACCTGAGCGACCTGTTGCCCCCCGCCGGCCTGGAGCTGGTCCTGCAGGTGTTGGAGGCCGCCGGCGGCCGGGCCGAGCTGCAGGCCCTGCAGGCCCGCCTGGCCGGGCGCATGCCGGCCTACCTGGTGGAGCACCTGGTGCTGGCCGGGCTCAAGTATGGGGTGTTGTCCCTGGTGGGCGGGGCGGAGGGGGAATGATCGACACAGCCAGGGTCTTGCCTCTCTTGCTTATAGGGCCGAGGGCGGTCTCCTTTCTTGACAGTCGTTCTTCTTTCCTCTACCCTTAGTCTCTACACCCAAGCATTACGGCTAGTTAGACCCTAGGGAAAGGAGCCGGCGGCCTTGTCGTTCAACATCGCGGTGGCAGGCAAGGGAGGTGTGGGCAAGACCACGGTGGCGGGGCTTTTGGTGCGCTATCTGGTGGAGCGGGGTCTGACGCCGGTGCTGGCGGTGGATGCGGACTCCAACACCAACCTGAACGAGGTGTTGGGGCTGACGGTGGAGTTCACCCTGGGTGACGCCCGCGAGGAGATGAAGAAGCCGTCCAACCAGTCGCCCAGCATGACCAAGGACATGTTCATCGAGATGCGGGTGAACCAGTGTCTGGTGGAGAGCACCGGCTTCGACCTGATCGCCATGGGCCGGCCCGAGGGCGCGGGCTGCTACTGCGCGGCCAACCACCTGCTCACCGACTGCATGGACAAGCTGGCGGGCAACTACCGCTACCTGGTGATCGACAACGAGGCCGGCATGGAGCACATCAGCCGGGTGACCACCCAGAAGGTGGATCTGTTCCTGGCCATCTCCGACACCAGCCGGCGGGGTCTGACCGCGGCCAAGCGAGTGGTGGAGCTGGCCCAGGAGATGAACATCCTGACCGGGAAGCACTACCTGGTGGTGAGCATGGCGCCGGAGCCGGTGCCGGATGCCTTGCGCCAGGCGGTGGAGGAGGTGGGACTGCCGGTGGCGGGCTACATCCCCCAGGACGCCGAGCTGGCGGCCTGGGACCTGGCGGGCCGTCCCATCAGCCAGCTTCCGGCGGAAAATCCGGTGGTGGAGGCGGCCTTTGCTCTCTTTGGCCGGGTGGTGCCGGAGGTATAGCCTATTTGGCCTGTGGATTCGCTGGGTTGCAAGTAGTCCCCCTGGAGAGGCTATTTTTGCTTGACACCTTGGCCCAATTGTTCTAGCTTGTCGGTGAACTCCCATAAGTAGGCAACAGGGCTTTTTTTTCGCGCATTATGTACCAGCCCTCACAAGAGGCGCCATCGTGGAGCCGCCGCTAGGGATTGTTTCCCGCGGTAGAGAGCGGTGGTGGGTTGGTATTGGCCGATAGATATTGCGGTAATATGACACCCCTCTAACCCTGGGAGGAAGTTGCTGTGGCGTTCGAGCTTCCCAAGATCACCTACTCCGGCAAGATCCAGGAGGTGACCATCGGCCAGCCGGGCAAGAAGACGGTGACGGTCGGTGGCGAGGATTGTTATCCCTTCCACACCTGGGAGGGACAGATGCCCAACCGGCCCTTGTTGGCCATGGAGGTATGGGACACCGAGCCCGAGGACTGGCCGGCGGCCTGTAGCGAGCCGTTTGCCGGGGTGCTGGGCGATCCCGCGGCCTGGGCCAAGAAGTGTGTGGAGGAGTATGGGGCCGAGGCCATCGTGGTGCAGCTCAAGTCCACCGATCCCAACGCCCAGGACGCCCCGCCCGAGGCGGCCAGCGAGACCGTGGGCAAGGTGTTGGACGCGGTGGACGTGCCGGTGATCGTGTGGGGCTCGGCCAACTCCAAGAAGGACGCCGAGGTACTCAAGAAGATCGCCGAGGACCACGAGGGCAAGAACCTTCTGTTGGGTCCGGTGGACGAGGACAACCACAAGGCGGTGGGTGCGGCGGCCCTGGGCTTCCAGCACCAGGTGATCGCCTCCAGCCCCATCGACGTGAACCTGGCCAAGCAGCTCAACATCCTCCTGGGCAACCTGGGGGTGCCCATGGACCGCATCGTGATCGACCCCACCACCGGCGGTCTGGGTTACGGCATGGAGTATTGCTACTCCGTGATGGAGCGCATCCGCATGGCCGCCCTGGTGCAGGAGGACGACAAGCTGGTGTTGCCCATGATCAACAACGTGGGCAACGAGGTGTGGAAGGCCAAGGAGGCCAAGCTGAGCGACGAGGAGGCCCCGGACCTGGGCGACAGCTCCAAGCGCGGGGTGTTGATGGAGATCACCGAGGCGGTGGCGCTGTTGTTGGCGGGCAGCGACATCCTGATCCTGCGGCATCCGGCCACCGTGGCCCAGATGAAGGCCTTCCTGGACAGGATGCTGGGCGAGCGGGCGCCGGCGGCCGAGCGGGAGGAGGTGGACCGGCCCAAGGTGGCGGCCATCGCCAAGCCCAAGGCCAAGCCTGCCGCGGCGCCCAAGCCGGCTCCGGCTGCGCCGCCCAAGCCCGCGGCGCCGCCCAAGGCCGAGGCCAAGCCGGCTCCGCCCAAGCCCGAGCCGCCCAAGGCCGAGGCCGCGCCCAAGCCTGAGCCGCCCAAGCCGGCGGTGGACGCCGAGGCCGAGGCCAAGGCCAAGGCAGAGGCGGAAGCCAAGGCCAAGGCCGAGGAGGAGGCCCGCAAGAAGGCCGAGGAAGAGGCGCGCAAGAAGGCCGAGGAGGAGGCCCGGGCCAAGGCCGAGGCCGAGGCCAAGGCCAAGGCCGAAGCCGAGCGCAAGGCCCGCGAGGAGCGCAAGGCCAAGGAGATGGAAGAGCTGATGGCCCTGCGGCGCAAGCGGGCCGAGGAGCGGGAGAAGCTCCTGGCCAAGCGCGCGGCCGAGGCCGCCCAGCGCAAGCTGCCCGAGGGCGTGGAGTTCGGCAAGGGCCGCGAGCCCGGAGTGGCCGGCCCGGACGGCATCTACATCCTGCGGACCCTCGAGCGCTGGCGGCTGCGCGGCGAGGGCGTGATCAAGGACTAGAGGGGCCTGGCCCCGTCCTCGCGCGCACCGGGCGGCCGGTGGGTCCGGGGTAAGGAGTTTCGGATCTTACCTGGAGGGCAAGCGAGGAGGCGGGATCATGACCGACAACGGCGAGCAGGTGCAGGCGAACGGAGAACAGCAGGTGGAGTTCGGCAAGGGCCGCGAGCCCGGAGTGGCCGGCCCGGACGGCATCTACATCCTGCGTAGTGTGGAGCGCTGGCGCATGCGCGGCGAGGGCGTGGTCAAGTCCTGAGGTCCGGCCGCGGGGGCGTTCGGGGCGGCAGGGCCCCGGACTGCTTCCTCCCGGGTTGGGTTCACGGAAGAGTCGGGGCTTGTGGCCGGAGAGGTCGGCGGCCCCGCGAGAAGGGGGGTGGAGGCAGTAGAGACACTGGGACAACGGCCGGGAAGGGCCCGGCTCTCGAGAGACGAGGCAGCACCGAGAGGGGGGCAAGTCAATCTTTGCAGGAGGAGGAACCTCTGATGTCGGCTGACGAGATCAAAGCCAAGGCGGCGGCCAAGCCCAAGAAGACGGCTGACCCCAAGCAGGTGAGCGTGGACGAGGCCACGCAGGAGACCCTGGCCAAGGCACAGGCCGATGGCGTGGAGACCATATTCGACCGCGCCGTGACCATGAAGCCCTGCAACATCGGCGAGCAGGGCACTTGTTGCAAGATGTGCGCGCAGGGTCCGTGTCGTCTGCCCCTGCCCAAGAAGGGCATCGAGGGCGAGGACACCCGCAAGGGTCTGTGTGGCGCCACGCCCGAGACCATTGCCGCGCGCAACTTCGCCCGCATGATCGCGGCGGGCGCGGCCGCGCACAGCGACCACGGCCGGGGCGTGGCCGAGGTGTTTTTGGCCGCGGCGCGCAAGGAGACCGAGGACTACAAGATCACCGACACCGAGAAGCTGTTGGAGATCGCGCCGGACTTCGACGTGCCCACCACCATCATCAAGGACGGTGAGGAGATCGAGCGCGACATCTACGAGATCGCGGTGGAGGTGGGCGAGAAGGCCCTGGCCGAGTGGGGCAAGCAGGAGGGCGAGATCTACTACGCCAAGCGTGCTCCCGAGGCCCGCTATCAGCTCTGGAAGGAGCTGGACGTGATCCCGCGGGGCATCGACCGCGAGATCGTGGAGATCATGCACCGCACCCACATGGGGGTGGACCAGGACTACAAGAACATCATCAAGCAGTGCACGCGGGCGGCCCTGGCCGACGGTTGGGCCGGTTCCATGATCGCCACCGACCTGCAGGACATCCTCTTTGGCACGCCCTATCCCATCCAGGGCGAGATCAACCTGGGGGTGCTCAAGCCCGACCACGTAAACATCATCGTACACGGCCACGAGCCGCTGCTCTCGGAGATGATCGTGGTGGCGGCCCAGGACCCGGAGATGGTGGAGTACGCCAAGAGCAAGGGTGCCAAGGGCATCGTGCTGGCGGGCATGTGCTGCACGGCCAACGAGATCCTGGTGCGCCACGGGCTTCCCATCGCGGGCAACTATCTGCAGCAGGAGCTGGCCATCGTGACCGGCGCGGTGGACGCCATGGTGGTGGACGTGCAGTGTATCATGGAGAACCTGGCCAACGTGGCCCAGTGCTACCACACCAAGCTGATCACCACCAACCCGCGCTGCATGATCGAGTCGGGCGATGCGGTGCACATCGAGTTCGACGAGCACCACGCCCTGGAGGACGCCAAGAAGATCGTCAAGACCGCCATCGACAACTTCCCCAACCGCAAGGCCGAGCCCATGATTCCGGCGGCGCGGGAGAAGATGGTGGTGGGCTTCTCCTACGAGGCGATCCGCTACCACCTGGGCGGCACCTTCCGGGCCTCTTACGTGCCCCTGAACGACAACATCATCAACGGCCGCATCCGGGGCATCGCCGGCGTGGTGGGCTGCAACAACGCGCGCACGGTGCATGACAGCGCGCACCTGACCTTGATCAAGGAGCTGCTCAAGAAGGACGTGATCGTGCTCACCACCGGCTGCAGCGCCATGGCCTGCGGCAAGGCGGGCCTGCTCACGCCGGAGTCGGCCAAGGTCTACTGCGGTGCGGGCCTGGCCGAGGTGTGCGAGACCGTGGGCATCCCGCCGGTGCTGCACATGGGTTCCTGCGTGGACAACAGCCGCATCCTGATGGCGGCCACCGAGGTGGTCAAGACCGGCGGCCTGGGCAAGGACATCAGCGACCTGCCCGCGGCGGGCGCGGCGCCGGAGTGGATGAGCGAGAAGGCCATCAGCATCGGCCACTACTTCGTCACCTCGGGCGTGTACACGGTCTTCGGCGTGCACCTGCCGGTGACCGGGGCTCCGCGCTTCCAGAAGTACATCTTCGAGGAGTTGGAGTCCATCTACGGCGGCATGTGGGACCTGGTGGAGGACCCCTACGAGATGGCCAAGAAGATGATCGCGCACATCGACAAGAAGCGCAAAGCCCTGGGTCTGGACAAGGCCAAGGAGCGTGTCCTGGTCGACATGGAGGCGCGGCGCAAGATGGAGGCCGCCTAAGGGTCCTCATGGGTTTGGTTCGACCCATGGGTTCACGACACATAAGGAAATCGTCTCTCTAGAAAGGGAGTGAGAGCGTCATGTCCAAATTGGTAGCTTTCGCCGCCATCCAGGGCGCCTACAATATCGTGTCCAAGGCGGAGGGCATCTACAAACGGGCCCTGGAGAAGTATGGCCCCGACCAGAAGCTGGAGTTTCCCAACACGGCCTACTACCTGCCCATCATCTACTCGCTGTTGGGCATTCCGGTCAAAACCCTGGGTGACGCCGAGAAGCCGCTGAAGATCGCCCGCAAGCTGTTGCCCTATCACGTGAAGAACTTCAACCACCTGCCCTACCTGGGTCCGCTTCTGGACGCGGGCATGGCCGCCCTGTTCGCCGAGGAGATCGTGGAGGCCATCCGCTACGTGGACGACCCGGACTTCTACTATCCCGGCGAGGAGTGCGAGGTAGTCAAGACCGCCGACGGCAAGATCGACTGGGCCAAGAGCAAGATCTGGCTGGGGGCGGCGGACGACACCATCATGCGTAAGCGCGGCGTGGAGTTCGTGGACGGCTCTGCGCCCGGGTTCGCGGCCATCGTGGGCGCGGCGCCCGACGCCGAGACGGCCAAGATGATCGCCGAGGAGTATCAGCGCCGCAACCTGTACGTGTTCATGTGCGCCAACCAGAACGGCACCACCTTCACCGAGCAGTTGATCGAGGCCGACGTACAGATCGGCTGGAACACGCGCCTGGTGCCCTTCGGTCCCGACATCAGTGCGGCGGTGTTCGCCCTGGGCTTCGCCAACCGCGCGGCCATGGCCTTCGGCGGCATCAAGCCGGGTGACTACCGCCGGGTGCTGCTCTACAACAAGGACCGCGTGTTCGCCTTCGTCAACGCCCTGGGCGAGGTGAACGCCGAATGGGCGGCCAACGCGGCCGGCTGCGTGAACTGGGGCTTCCCCACCATCGCCGACACCGACATCCCCGAGATCCTGCCCACCGGCGTGTGCACCTACGAGCACGTGGTGGCCAACGTGCCCCACGACCAGATCGTGCAGAAGTCGGTGGAGGTGCGCGGGCTCAAGACCGTGGTCACCAAGGTGGACATCCCCCTCAGCTACGGTGCGGCCTTCGAGGGCGAGCGCATCCGCAAGGACGACCTGTTCGTGGAGTTCGGCGGGGGCAAGACCCAGGCCACCGAGCTGGTGGAGATGGCCGACATGGACGAGATCGAGGACGGCGACATCAAGGTCATCGGCCCGGACATCAAGGACCTGGGCGAGGAGGGCGGCCGTCTGCCCCTGGGTATCTACGTGCGGGTGGCGGGCCGCAAGATGCAGCCGGACTTCGAGCCCATCCTGGAGCGCCAGATCCACCACCTGATCAACTACGCCCAGGGCATCATGCACATCGGGCAGCGTGACATCGCCTGGATCCGCCTGGGCAAGCCGGCGGTGGAGAAGGGCTTCGAGCTGAAGCACATCGGCCAGATCATCCACGACATGTTCCACAAGGACTTCGGGTCCATCCTGGACAAGGTGGCGGTGACCCTCTACACCAACGAAGAGGACGTGCAGAAGCTGACCGAGAAGGCCCGCGCCATCTACCGCATGCGCGACGAGCGGGTGGAGAACATGACCGACGAGGAGGAGGAGATCTACTACTCCTGCACTCTGTGTCAGTCCTTCGCCCCCAGCCACGTCTGCGTGGTGAGCCCGGAGCGCACCGGCCTGTGCGGGGCCTACAACTGGTTCGACTGCAAGGCCTCCTACGAGATCAACCCCACCGGTCCCAACCAGCCCATCGAGAAGGGCGAGTGCCTGGATCCCAAGCTGGGCAACTGGAAGGGCGTCAACGAGTTCGTGGAGAAGGCCAGCCGCGGCAAGATCAAGAGCTACAACTTCTACAGCATCGTGCATCAGCCCATGACCACCTGCGGCTGCTGCGAGTGTATCGCCGCCATCCTGCCCAGCTGCAACGGGGTGATGACCGTGCACCGCGACTACACCGGCGAGACCCCCTGTGGCATGAAGTTCACCACCCTGGCCGGTGTGATGGGCGGCGGTCAGTCCACCCCCGGCTTCGTGGGGCACTCCAAATACAACATCATCCAGCGCAAGTACCTGGCCGGTGACGGCGGCCTGCTGCGCATGGTGTGGATGCCCAAGAGCCTGAAGGAAGAGCTGCGCGAGGGCCTGGAGCGCCGGGCCAAGGAGCTGGGCGTGCCCGACCTGATCGACAAGATCTGCGACGAGACCATCGCCACCGACGAGGCCGGCGTGCTGGAGTACCTGCAGAAGGTGGGCCATCCCGCCCTGGAGATGGAGCCCATCACCGGCTGATGAGCAAGGCAAGTCCGTGCGGGGGCCTTGAACCCTGGAGGCCCCCGCACGGAGATGCGAGACCCGACAGCTTTTGGTTGCACTAGCTATTGGCGGCTAATTCGGGAAGGAGTGGAGCATGGCCCTGACCGGCATTCAGATATTCAAACTGCTCCCCAAGACCAACTGCGGGGAGTGCGGGGTGCCCACCTGCCTGGCCTTTGCCATGAACCTGGCCGCAGGCAAGGCGGAGCTGGACAAGTGCCCCTATGTGTCGGACGAGGCGCGGGAGCAACTGGCCGAGGCCAGCGCACCCCCCATCCGTCCGGTCAAGATCGGCTACGGCGACACCCAGATCACCGTAGGCGGCGAGACCGTGCTGTTCCGGCACGAGAAGACCTTCTTCAACCCCTGCGGCCTGGCCGGCACCGTGCGCGACACCGACGAGGACGTCGCGGGCAAGGTCAAGGCCTGGATGAAGTTCCAGTGGGAGCGCGTGGGCCTCAACCTCAGGCCGGAGCTGGTCTTCATCAAGTGTGAGAGCGGGGACGCCGACAAGTTCAAGGCCGCGGTGCAGGCGGTGGTGGACAACAGCGACTTCTCCTTCATCCTGGGCTGCACCGACCCGGAGGTGATGCGGCCGGTGGCCGAGGCCTTCAAGGACAAGAAGCCGCTGCTGTATGCCGCCACCAACGCCAACGCGGACAAGATGGCGGCCCTGGCCCACGAGTGCGGCTGCCCCCTGGCGGTGAAGGCCGCCGACCTGGAGGAGCTGCAGGAGCTGATGACCGAGCTGACCGAGGCCGGCTACAAGGACCTGGTCATGGACCCCGGCTCGCGCGACTTCGTGGGCGTGTTCCAGGACAGCGTGGCCATCCGCCGCGCCGCCCTGTTGGAGCAGAACCGGGCCCTGGGCTTCCCCACCATCGTGTTCCCCGGTGAGATGGGCGAGACCGTGGAGGAACAGGTGGCCGCGGCGGCCATGCTGGTGGCCAAGTACGGCGGCATCCTGGTGCTGGAAGACCTGACCGCGGAGATGATCTTCCCCCTGCTGTTGGAGCGGCTCAACATCTACACCGACCCGCAGCGGCCCATGGTGGTGGAGCAGGGCATCTACGAGATCGGCGGGCCCAAGGAGGACTCCCCGGTGGCGGTGACCACCAACTTCTCGCTCACCTACTTCATCGTCAGCGGCGAGATCGAGTCCTCGCGCGTGCCCACCTGGCTCTTGATCAAGGACACCGAGGGCCTGTCGGTGATGACCGCCTGGGCGGCGGGCAAGTTCAGCGGCGACGACGTGGGCATGTTCGTCAAGAAGTGCGGGATCGCCGACAAGATCAACCACCAGTCGCTGATCATCCCCGGCTACGCCGCGGCCATCGCCGGCGACCTGGAGGAGGAGCTGCCCGGCTGGAACATCCAGATCGGCCCGCGCGAGGCGGCCCACCTGGCCAAGTACCTCAAGGAGTGGGCGCCGGACAAGTAGGCGCGCCGCTCAGGACAAGAGTGGAGGGTGCTTCCCGCCGCGGGCGGGGAGCGGAGGGTACACCGAGGTAGAGAGGGTGGACTGATGAAGATAATCGGTGAGAATCTCAACGTCATCAAAAAAGAGATCGGCCAGGCCTTCAAGGACCGCAACCCCGAGCCCATCCAGAAGATGGCCCTGGCCCAGAAGGAAGCCGGCGTGGACTGGATCGACGTCAACCTGGGCCCGGCGCGCAAGGGCGGCCCGGAGTTGATGGAGTGGGTGGTCAAGACCATCCAGGAGGTGGTGCCGGACATCCCCCTGTCCCTGGACACCTCCAACATCGAGGCCATCGAGGCCGGCCTGGCGGTGCACAAGGGCACGGCCCTGATCAACTCCATCATGGCCCGGCCCGAGCGCTACAACCAGATGATCCCCATGGCGGTCAAGTACAACGCCGACGTGATCGCCCTGCTGTGGGGCCCGGAGGGCCTGCCCCGGGACGAGAACGAGCGCGCCGCCCTGGCGGTGGAGCTGGTCTACGCCATGAACGAGGCCGGCATCCCCAACGAGAAGATCTTCGTGGACCCCATCATCACTCCCGTGAACATCCAGCAGCCGCAGCTCATGTCCACCCTGGCCTTCATGGAGATGCTGCAGGACATCGCTCCGGGGGTGAAGTCCACCAACGGCCTGTCCAACATCAGCAACGGCACTCCCTGGCGTGAGCCCCTCAACCAGGTCTACATGATCATGCTGGAGCGGGCGGGCATGTACAGCTCCATCGCCGACTACGAGGACCAGCTCCTGCTGGACATCGCCCGCGGCAAGCGGCCCGACCTGGTGGAGATCGTGCACAAGGTGCAGGACGGCGAGATCACCGATCCCGAGGAGGTGGAAGGCGAGGAGGCCAAGGTGTTCGTGCGCGCTGCCCGCGTCATCCTGGGCCACACGCTCTACTCCGACTCCTGGATGAACATGTAACATCCGATCCGGCCTCGGGCCGGTCCGGCAAGACCACCAGACCCCACCCCAAAAGGGTGGGGTCTGTGTTTGCCAAGCCGCGGTGAGTTCAGGCGCGCGGGGCTTTGTGTCCCAGGCGCAGCTTCTCGCGCAGCAGCACCCACAGGATACGCAGGCCGTCCCACAAGGCGTTGACCTTGGAGTGGCCGGCGATGCGCGCCTTCTCCCGCGAGGGAATCTCCTTGTAGGTGAAGCCCATCTGGTGGGCGCGGATGGGAAACTCGATGCAGTATTCGAACCCGGAGGAGGTCAGATCCAGGGCCTCGAACACCTCCTTGCGTGCGGCCACGTAGAGAAAGAGCGCGTCCGAGATATTCACCCCGTGCAGCCGGTTCAAGAGCCAGGTGAACAGCTTGTTGCCGAACCAGCGCACCGGGGTGTCGTCGTCGCTGCCCGATTCGGGCAGGTAGCGCGAGCCGTAGGCGATGTCGTAGCCTTCCTCCAGCACCGCCAACAGCCGCGGGATGTCCTCCAGGCGGTAGGAGCCGTCGGCGTCCACCATGGTGATCACATCGCCGGTGGCGTGCTTGATGCCGGTGCGTACGCCCATGCCGTAGCCGGTGCCTTCCTGGGGGATGCAGCGAAAGCCCAGGGAACGCACCACCTCCGGGGTGCCGTCGGTGGAGTGACCGTCCACCACGATCACCTCGTGGATCACCGCGGGGTCCACGCCGGAGAGTACCTGGCCGATGCAGTCGGCCTCGTTCTTGGCCGGTATGATCAGGGTCACCTTCATGGTCTGGTTTCTCCCGCTCGTTTGCCGGGGGAATGTGGGGAAGGCTTCTTCCGCAGGTCCTTGATATAGCACAGGCCCACGCCTTGGCGCCGGATCACGTCGATCACCCGGCCGCCGTAGCGCCGGTGCCGGTCGGCCACGGTGTGGGTGATGATGAAGTCGGCCCGGCGGGAGTCGTGCGCCAGTACGAAGTTGGAGGGGAAGTAGCGGCTGGCGGGGGGAGCCGCGCCCAGGG
>MTPE01000313.1 GCA_002011835.1 Desulfarculaceae bacterium JdFR-95
GAGGAGCCCTTCACCATTTTCGGACTGTCGGTGCCGGGTATCCCCGGCATGCGCATGGTGGTCTTCAGCCTGATCCTGATCGTGGTGATGCTGTTCGCGCGGCGGGGTCTGTTGGGCCGCTCCGACTTCTCCTGGCGCTGGCTCTTCGCCCTGCTGGGCCGGAGGAGGGGCTANGCGGTGGCGCTGCTGGAGGTGAAAGGCCTGACCTGCCGCTTCGGGGGACTGCTGGCCCTGGATTCCCTGGACCTGGTGCTGGAGGAGGGGGAGCTGGCCGGCCTGATCGGTCCCAACGGCGCGGGCAAGACCACCTGTTTCAACCTGCTCACCGGCCGCCTGCGACCCACCGCAGGCGAGATCCACTTCCAGGGCCGCAGCCTGGTGGGGCTCAAGCCCAACCGCATCAACCGCCTGGGCATCGCGCGCACCTTCCAGAGCATCCGCTTGTTCGCGGAGCTGCCGGTGATGGAGAACGTGCTGGTGGGCTTCCACGGCCGGCTGCAGGCCAACTTCCTCTCCGCCATCTTCCGCCTGCCCGGCTACGTACGCGAGGAACGACAGATGCACGCCCGCGCGCGCGAGCTGCTGGAGCTGGTGGGCCTGGCCGAGCTGGCCCAGGAGCCGGCCGGCAACCTGGCCTACGGCCAGCAGCGCCTGCTGGAGATCGCCCGCGCCCTGGCCACCGATCCCCGCCTGCTGCTGCTGGACGAGCCCGCCGCGGGCATGAACCCCCAGGAGACCGCGGCCCTGGCCCGCCTGGTGCGGCGCCTGCGCGACGAGATGGGCATCACCGTGCTCTTGATCGAGCACGACATGCGCTTCGTCATGAACCTGTGCGAGCGGCTGACGGTGCTGGACCACGGCCGGGTGATCGCCCGCGGCACGCCCGCGGAGGTGCAGCGCGACCCCGCGGTGATCGAGGCCTACCTGGGCAGCGGCCTGGAGGCGGCCCATGCTTGAGGTGCAAGGACTGGTGGTGCGCTACGGCGGGATCACCGCCCTGCGGGGGGTGGACCTGGCGGTGCGCGAAGGCGAGATCGTGACCCTGATCGGGGCCAACGGCGCGGGCAAGTCCACCCTGCTGTCCGCGGTGATGGGCCTGGTCAAGCCCGCCGCGGGCCGGGTGCGCTTCCAGGGGCGGGACATCACCGGGCGCAAGGCCCACCTGCTCTCGCGGCAGGGGCTGATCATGGTGCCGGAGGGCCGGCGGGTGTTTGCCAACCTGAGCGTGCACGAGAACCTGCTGTTGGGGGCCTATGCCCGGCCCATGGACCAGGAGCTGGCCGCGGACCTGGAGCAGGTCTACCGTACCTTCCCCCGCCTGGCCGAGCGCCGCCGCCAGGCCGCGGGCACCCTCTCGGGTGGGGAGCAGCAGATGCTGGCCCTGGGGCGGGCCCTGATGGGCCGGCCGCGGCTGCTGATGCTAGACGAGCCCTCCCTGGGCCTGGCGCCGCTGCTGGTGGCCGAGGTGTTCGAGATCATCCGCCGCATCCACGCCCAGGGGGTGACCGTGCTGCTCATCGAGCAGAACGCGGCCGCCGCCCTGTCCATCGCCCACCGGGGCTACGTCCTGGAGACGGGGCGGGTGGTGCTCAGCGGTACGGGCCAGGAGCTGATGGCCGACGGCCGGGTACAGCGCGCCTACCTGGGCATGGAGTGAGGGGGCCGGCGGGCCTTTTCGTCCGGCCTAGTCGTCGTCGAAGAAGTCGCCCAGGCCGAAGCCGCCCAGGATGGAGCCCTCGCCTTTCTGCTTGCCTCCGCCCTGGGGCGCGGCGGAGTAGATGCGGTCGGCCAGGCGGGACAGGGGCAGGGACTGGAGCCAGACGTGGCCGGGGCCGGTGAGGGTGGCGAAGAACAGGCCCTCGCCGCCGAACAGGGCGGTCTTGATGCCGCCCACGAACTCCACGTCGTAGTTCACCGAGGGCACCAGGGCCACCAGGCAGCCGGTGTCCACGCGCAGGCGTTCGCCCGGGGCCAGGTCGCGTTCGAACAGGGTGCCGCCGGCGTGCACGAAGGCCAGGCCGTCGCCCATGAGCTTCTGCATGATGAAGCCCTCGCCGCCGAACAGGCCAACGCCGATCTTCTTCTGGAAGGCCAGCTCCAGGGCCACGCCGCGGGCGGCGCAGAGGAAGGAGTCCTTCTGGCAGATCACCTCGCCGCCCAACTGGCCCAGGTCCAGGGGGATGATCTTGCCTGCATAGGGCGCGGCGAAGGCCACGCGTTCCTTGCCCTGCCCCACGTTGGTGAACAGGGTCATGAACAGGCTCTCGCCGGTGAGCAGGCGCTTGCCCGCGCCCAGGAGGTGGCCCATCAGCCCGCGGGGCTTGTTGCCGCGGCGGGCGTCGCCGAAGATGGTCTCCATCTGGATGCCGTCGGTCATGTAGAGCATGGCCCCGGCCTCGGCGATGGCGCTCTCGCCGGGGTCCAGCTCTATCTCCACGAACTGCATCTCGCTGCCCTGGATGACGTAGTCGATCTCGTCCGCCCCCGCGGTGGTGGGTGGCGGGGGTGGGGGCGGGGCGGCGCCGTCCAGCACCAGGCGGGCCAGCTCACCCACCGCGTGCAGGGGGGTCCATTCGCTGGCGCCGGGGCCATAGACCAGGGTGTCGGGGGTGATCTGCCCCTGGGCCAACATGCTCTTGATCTGCTCGGGAGGGAAAGGCCCCTTGGTTTCGCCATTCACGGCCAGGTACCACTGTGCCGCCATGTCGTCCTCCGGTTGGGATGAAACGCAATATACCTATACCAGAGAGTATCTGACTCTTGCCAGAGCGGGCCGGTCGCGGTAATGATTGACAGACTCCGGCCGATGGCCTAAGAAGGTGAATGGCCTGAAACCGCTAGGACAATCAATACGGCCCTTTCGCCTGCGGGGAGAGGAGAGATGCCAAGCCTTACCTTGAACGGACAGGTGGTGGAGTTCGAGCCGGGGCAGACGGTGCTGGAGGTGGCCCGGGCCCACGGCGTGGACATCCCCACCCTGTGCTACCTGAAGGACGCCACGCCCACCGGCGCCTGCCGCATGTGCCTGGTGGAGATCGAGGGCGCGCGTACCCTGGTGGCCTCCTGTGCCATGCCTGCCTCCGAGGACATGGTGGTGCAGACCGACACCGAGCGGGTGCACAAGGCGCGCAAGCTGAACATCGAGCTGTTGCTGGCCAGCGGCGACCACAACTGCCTGGTGTGCGAGGCCAACGGCCGCTGTAAACTGCAGGAGCTGGCCTACCGCTATGGGGTGCAGTCCCTGCGCTTCCACGGCCGTACCACCGACTACCCGGTGGAGGACTCCAATCCGCTCATCGTGCGGGACTTCAGCAAGTGCATCCTCTGCGGGCGCTGCGTGCAGGCCTGCAACGAGGTGCAGGTGAACCGGGCCATCGGCTACGGCTACCGCGGGGCGCGCAGCAAGATCGTCACCGCGGGCGACCGGCCCTACCACGAGAGCGACTGCGTGTTCTGCGGCCAGTGCCTGGAGGTCTGCCCCACCGGCGCCCTCACGGAGAAGAAGGCCCGTGGCAAGGGCCGTGCCTGGGAGTTCGAGCGGGTACGCACCACCTGCACCTACTGCGGGGTGGGCTGCCAGATGGAGCTGCACGTCAAGGACAACCAGGTGGTGCGGGTCACCGCGGTGGACGACGGCGGGCCCAACTTCGGCCGCCTGTGCGTCAAGGGCCGTTTCGGCTACGACTTCATCCACAGCCCCGACCGCCTCACCACCCCGCTGATCAAGCAGGAGGACGGCAGCTTCCGCGAAGCGAGCTGGGACGAGGCCCTGGATCTGGTGGCCAGCCGACTCAAGCGCATCCGGCGCCAGAGCGGACCCAATTCCATCGGCGGGCTCACCAGCGCCCGGGCCACCAACGAGGCCAACTATCTGTTCATGAAGGTCATGCGCGCGGGGGTCGGCACCAACAACGTCGATCACTGCGCACGTCTCTGACACAGCTCCACGGTGGCCGGTCTGGCCACCGCCTTCGGCTCCGGCGCCATGACCAACTCCATCGCCGAGATCGAGGATGCGGACGTCATCCTGGCCATCGGCACCAACACCACCGAGAATCACCCGGTGATCGGCAGTGTGGTGCGCCGGGCGGTTACGCGCAAGGGGGCCAAGCTGATCGTGGCCGATCCGCGGCAGATCGGCCTGGTGCAAGATGCCGCTCTGTGGCTGCGCCAGCGCCCGGGCACCGACGTGGCCCTGCTCAACGGCATGATGTACGTGATCCTGAAGGAGGGCCTGGAGAACCGCGAGTTCATCGCCCAGCGCACCGAGGGCTTCGATCAGCTGGCCAAGGTGGTCAAGAAGTACAACCCCGCCCGGGTGGAGAAGATCACCGGGGTGCCCGCGGCGGACATCGAGGCCGCGGCCCGCATGTACGCCACCGCCCAGCGGGCCACCATCCTCTACGCCATGGGCATAACCCAGCACACCAGCGGCACCGACAACGTCATGTCCCTGGCCAACCTGGCCATGCTCTGCGGCCAGATCGGCCGGCCCTCCACCGGGGTCAACCCCCTGCGGGGCCAGAACAACGTACAGGGGGCCTGCGACCTGGGCGGGCTGCCCAACGTGCTCACCGGCTACCAGAAGGTGACCGACAAGGCGGTGCGCGACCGCTTTGCCCGCGCCTGGGGGGTCAAGCGCCTGCCGGCCAAGGTGGGCCTCACCCTGAGCGAGATGATCGCCGCCGCACACGAGGGCAAGCTCAAGGCCCTCTACATCATGGGCGAGAATCCCATGGTCTCCGACCCGGACACGGGACACGTGGCCGAGGCCCTGGACAAGCTGGAGTTCCTGGTGGTGCAGGACATCTTCCTCACCGAGACCGCGGCCAAGGCCGACGTGGTGCTGCCTGCGGCCTGCTGGGCCGAGACCGACGGCACCTTCACCAACACCGAGCGCCGGGTGCAGTTGGTGCGCAAGGCGGTGGATGCGCCGGGGCAGGCTCGTCCCGACTGGCGCATCCTGGTGGACCTGGGCCGGCGCCTGGGCCTGGAGATGCGCTACGCCTCGCCCAAGCAGGTGTTCAGCGAGATCGCCGAGCTGACCCCCTCCTACCGGGGCATCACCTACGCGCGCCTGGAGCGCCTGGGCGGACTGCAGTGGCCCTGCCCGGACCGCCGTCACCCCGGCACCCCCATCTTGCACGTGGACGGCTTCGCCCGGGGCAAGGGCCTGTTCCAGGCCATCGAGTACCGCCAGCCCGCGGAGCGGCCCTCCAAGCAGTATCCCTTGGTGCTCACCACGGGGCGGCTGTTGTATCACTACCACACCACCACCATGACCCGGCGCTCGCCGGGCCTGCCCGAGCTGGCCGGGGAGTGCCAGGTGGAGGTCAACCCGGCCGACGCCCAGGAGCTGGGCCTGAGCGACGGGGCCAAGGTGCGCATCACCTCGCGCCGGGGCAGCATCGAGGCCGTGGCCTGGGTCACGCCGCGGGTGGCGCCGGGGGTGGTGTTCCTGCCCTTCCACTACGCCGAGGCCGCGGCCAACCGGCTCACCAACACCGCCCTGGACCCGGTGGCCAAGATCCCGGAACTGAAGGTCTGCGCGGTGCGCCTGGAGAGGGCCTGAGCCGCGGCGACCACACGAGGACAGCCCACGGGGCCGGCCCCGCGCAGGGGTCGGCCCTTTTTCGTGGCTGGCGTGGGGGCGCTCAGACCCGGCACACGCCGGGGCACTGGATGAAGGCGAAGGCGCGGTAGATGCGTGCGGCCTTGTCCAACTGGTCGGGCGTGGGGTGGAAGGGGGGACAGGCCGCGTAGAGCTGGTCCAGACGGTCGGGGGTGGGGATGGCTTCCTCCAGGCCGCGGGCCAGGATGCGGCCCCGGGTGGTCTCCAGCAGCTCGGCGTCGTCGCGGTTGGTCACGATGGCTAGAGGTACGGCGGGGGAGTGGATGAGACGGGCGGTGGCGATGGTCTCCTGCTCGCGGGTGACCAGCGAGCCCCGGCGGCAGCACACCACCGCCGCGGGTTCTCCCGTGGAGGCGGTGAGCACCAGGTCGGCTCGCACGGGGAAGGGCTGGCCGCGTATCTGGGGGGTGTGGCGGTACTCCACCAGGATACGCTGGCGGGGCCAACCCCGATCCAACAGCAGGCGCTCTGCGGCCTGACGGATGTACTCGTCGTCGTGGTAGGGCAGCATCCGCCCGGTGACCAGGTCGCGGATGTCCTGCAGGTCTTCGCTCATACGCGGTAGGTCCCCACCCAGCGCATGATCTCGCCGGCGATCTTGTCCAGGGGCAAAACCTTCTGCACCGCCCCCAGCTCATAGGCGGCCTTGGGCATGCCATAGACCACACAAGAGTTCTCGTCCTGGCCGATGGTGTAGGCGCCGGCCTGTTTCATCTGCAGCATGCCTTCGGCGCCGTCGGCCCCCATGCCGGTGAGGATCACGCCCACGGCGTTCTTGCCCGCGGACTTGGCCACGGAGCGGAACAGCACGTCCACCGCGGGGCGCTGGTGGTGGACCAGGGGGCCGGTCTTGACGTTGACGTAGTAACGGGCGCCGGAGCGGCGCAGGAGCATGTGGAAGTTGCCCGGGGCGATGAGACAGCGGCCGGGATAGACGCTGTCGCCGTCGGCGGCCTCACGCACCTCGAAGGCGCAGAGGCTGTTCAGACGCTCGGCAAAGGAGGTGGTGAAGCGGGGGGGCATGTGCTGCACGATGACGATGCCCGGCACCGTGGCGGGCAGGCGCACCAGCACCTCCTTGATGGCCTCGGTGCCGCCGGTGGAGGCGCCGATGGCCACGATCTTGTTGGTCAGGTCCATGTTGGTGGGGGCCAGGCGCTGCACCCGCTCCGGCTTGGCCGTAGTGGGGCGGGGGGTGGGGCGGGCCTGGGCCGCGGCGCGGATCTTGTCGGCCAGTTGCTCGGCCATCTCCCCCACGCTGAAGGACCCCCCCGGCTTGGCCAGCACCTCCACCGCGCCGGCCTCCATGGCGGCCAGGGCCAGCTCGCCGCCTTTCTGGGTCAGGGCGGAGAGAATGATCACCGGCATGGGGTGGTGCTTCATGAGCTTCTTGAGGAAGGTGATGCCGTCCATGCGGGGCATCTCGACGTCCAGGGTGATGACGTCGGGCTCCAGCTGCACGATCTTGTCCCGAGCCACGTAGGGGTCGGTGGCGGTTCCCACCACCTCGATGTCCGGCTCCTTGGACAGGGCCTTGGACAAGACCTGGCGCACCACCGCCGAGTCGTCCACTATGAGAACCTTTATGGGCCGGCCTCCGGTGTATGCCATCTCCCTCTCCGACCTCCTCGCGTTCGCAGGGACTTAGAGGCAGCCAGCCAGCAAGGGTTTCTGCTCCACCTCGTAGGCCACCAGCAGGCGGGCCTGGGCGGCCATGGACTCCACCTTGCCTTGCTCTATCACCCGGGCTTGGGGCAGGCCCATGATCCACTGGCTTTCGGTGTCCACCGCGGTNAGCACGCTGCCCGCCACCATGTTGAGCATCTCGCGGTAGGCGTCGGNCACGTCGTCTTCGCTGAGGTCCTCCGGCTCACAGGAGAGGATGTTGGCGGCCAGCTCGCGGGCCACTTCGGGCGGGGTCCACACCAGCAGGCGCAGCTTCTCCTCCCCCCGGGTCATCTCCACCCAGCCCTCCAGCCAGCCGGAGGCGTCGATCTGGGCGATCTCGGCCGGCAGGCCTTCCAACTCCTCGGGCACCATGAAGAACATGGTGGCGAAGACTTCAGAAATCGAGTCCTTCAAGGCCTTCATCCATGTCTCTTGCATCGGGCTCTCCCACGAACAGGCTCAGTATTTTGCGCAGGCCCTCGGGCTGGAAGGGCTTGGACACGTAACCACGCGCCCCCAGGCCCAGGGCCTCCCGGAGCCGTTCCTTGCGTCCCTCGGTGGTGACCAGGATGAAGCAACGCGGGACGCGGTCTTCCTGGCGCAGGCGCTCCAGCAGCTCCAGACCGCTCATGTTGGGCATGTGCAGGTCGGACAGGACCACGTCTACCTGGTGTTGGTCCAGGACCTTCAGGGCCTCCAGTCCGTCACCCGCTTCATAACATTCCTCCAGGGCGAAGCCGGCGGCCTTGAGGGTCTTTTTGATCACTGCCCGCATGGCCTTGGAGTCGTCCACGATCAACACCTTCAGGGGCATGATGTCTTCTCCCTTCGCCGGCCCGTCACTGGGCCATGGCCAGCAGGTCTTCGGCCTGGTCCAGGATGTCCTTGAGCTCCAGGCTCAGGGCCTCCAGGTCTCGGGATCGCATGTTCAGCTCCTTGAGCAGACCAGGAGGAACCGGTGCCGCCAGGCCCTGGGCGCCGCTGCCCAGGCCCAGGTTGACCACCATCAGGTTGGCCAGGACCACCAGACGCACCAGGGCACGGTACTTGGTGGCCGGCCCCAGGTTGTGATGGAAGGCAATGGCGTGGGCGATGGGCTCGGGCAGGTTCCACTTGCGGGCCACTGCCGCCCCCAGCAGGGCATGGTCCACCCCCAGCACCTTGCGTTCCGCGTCCACGAAACTGAAGCCTTGCTCCCGTACCAGCCTTTCGATCTCGGCGAACTTCTCGGCCACGAACTCCGCCAGCACCAGCTTGCCCACGTCGTGCAGCAGGGCAGCGGTGAACAGGGTGGGACCGTCCTCGAAACCGGTGCGCTGCCCCAGGCGCTGTGCCAACAGGGCCGTGGCCATGCTGTGACGCCACAGCTCCCCTCGGCTCAGGCGGTATCCCACCTGGGAGGCCCGGTAGAGGCTGACCACCTTGCTGGAGAGCACCAGCTCCACGATCTGGTTGGCTCCCAGATAGGTGAGGGCCTGTTCCAGGGAGGTGATCTCGCGCCGCAGGCCGAAGTAGGGCGAGTTGCACACCCGCAGCACGTCGGCGGTGATACCCGGGTCCAGGCGCACCAGTTCCAGCACCCGTTGGAAGGAGAAGTCCGGGTCGGAGAGCAGGGCCAACACCTGCTGTACGATGGCCGGGACCCCCGGCAGGTGGTCCACCTTGGCCAATATCTTCTCCACCAGCCTCACAGTGCCTTGGTCTCCTTGCCGTTTATCTTGACCCAAACCCGGCCGGTGGCCATCTCCAGGGTAACGGTGCGGTTGACGTTGCCGCCCACGTCTTCCTTGTCCACCAGCACATTGTTCCGCCAGAATATCTTGCGTACGGCGGTGTAGTTGCGCTTGCCGATGTTGAAATAGCCCGAGGAGTCCATGACCTGGCTGCCGCCCACCACCACCACCCGCAGCCGTCCTTTCTTGGCGCCCAGTTGGTAGGCGCTCTTGAACAGCATGGGCAGGCCGGTGTCGGCGAACACCGCGGGCTGGCGTTTGGCCCGCTCGGGGTTCAGGGAGCTGTTGGGTAGCATGAGGTGCAACAGGCCTCCTACGCCCGCTACGGGGTCGTGTATGGCCACCCCGATGCACGAGCCCAGGGAATAGGTCACCAGCTCCGCGTCGCGGTTGTCGGTCACGGCCAAGTCGCCCACACCAACGATGATCTTCTTACCCAAGCTCAGCTCTCCCGGCGGTAGATTGCGGGTCTCACGAAGCGGAATCGGTGCTTGATACCGGTGAGGCTCTCAGAGTGCCCCACGAACAACAAGCCACCGGGAACCAGACAGTGATAAAACTTCTCCACCAGGCGTTCCTGTGTGGGTTTGTCGAAGTAGATCATCACGTTGCGGCAGAAGATTATGTGCAGGGGGCGGTCGAAGCTGAATGGGTCCATGAGGTTTATGCGCTGGAAGTTCACCATGGCCCGCAGCTCGGGCCGCACCCGCACGAACCCCTCCCATCGGTTGCGCCCCTTCTGAAAGTAGCGGGTGAGTATCTGCCGGGGGATGCCCTGCACCCGTTCCATGGCATAGATGCCCCGCCGCCCGTGCTCCAACACGCGGGTGGAAAGGTCCGAGGCCAGCAGCCACACCCCCATGCGTTCCCAATAGGACTTGTTCTCCATCAGCACGATGGCGATGGTATAGGGCTCCTCCCCGGTGGAGCAGGCCGCGGACCAGATGCGCAAGGGNTGNCCCTTGGTCAGCCGCTCCAGATTGGGCAGCACTTCCTTGACCAGAAAGTCGAAGTGTTGGGGCTCGCGGAAGAAGTCGGTCTTGTTGGTGGTGATGCAGTCCAGGAAGTTGACCAGCTCGCTGCCAGTGTCGTCGCTTTCCAGCAGGCGCATGTACTGGTTGACGTTGCGGCAGCCGGTGGCCCGCAGACGCTTGGCCAGCCGCGCCTTGAGCAGCTCCTTCTTGGCTGGCCCCAGGTTGATGCCGCTCAGGCGATAGACCAAGCGCGCCAACTTTTGATATTGGGCCTCGGTTATCTGGACACTGGGTATGGTCTCTGCCAGCCGCCCCGAGCCGAAACCGACCGTGCGCTCCCCGGCGGCCTTCATGGCCACCTCCCAGGGTGCAGACACTCGGTGACGAGGGGAGCCCGCCTTGCCATGGCCTCACACCTCCACTAGCACACTCTCGTTGATGATTCGGTCCACATCCAGGAGTATCTTGACGCCCTGGGCGGTCTTGGCCATACCCAGGATGTAGTTGGTGTCCACCTCGGTGCCGAAGGGTGGGGCAGGCTCCACCTCCTCGGGGGCGATCTGCAGGACCTCGTTGACCTGGTCCACCATCATGCTGATCAGGATGTTCTGCCCCTCGCGCCCCTTCACCTCCACCACCACGATGCAGGTGCGCTCGTCGGGTTCCCGTGAGGGATGGCCCAGGCGCAGGCGCAGGTCGATCACCGGGATCACCTTGCCCCGCAGGTTGATGACCCCCAGCAGGAAGTGGGCGGTCTGGGGCACCGGCGTGATGTCCAGCACCCGCAGGATCTCGCGCACCTTGGTGATCTCCACCCCAAATTCCTGGCCGGCCAGGAAGAAGGTCAGATACTTGCCCGCCAGCTCCTCCTGCGGGGAAGAATTCTCTTCGGGTTGTGGTTGTTGGTTTTGTGGCGCTTGCTGATTGGCCACGACTCTTCCCTCACCGGCCCTTCCCGGGCCCTGTCAGACACTTGAGACCTTATGTTCAAGATGAAGGCGTCGCCCTACCTTCGTCTCCTCTCCCTGTGCGGGAGAGATGACCACGAGCCGAGCGCTTGACCGGCTCGCCCCGCCTCAATGACGAGGATTTGGTCGCCACTCGAGGTCCTAATAAAATAGTACCGTTACGGTCCTTGTGCCGCCATTCGGAGGGAGACCCCTCTCCTTCCCCCTCCTCCCCCGTCGGGAAGAATCTTCGGGGCCAGCTTCCTCCGGCGGTGTGCCTCCGCCCGATTGCGGGCCTTTGGTCGTCGTTCCACGCCGTGACCCTGCGGCTCGTTCGGTCTGTTTCCGTGAGCCCGGGCTATCTGCCTTCGTGCGCTTTGAAGACCCCCTCCACGTCGAGTATCAGTCCCACGCGGCCGTCGCCCATGATGGCGCCGCCGGCCACCACCTTGACCGCCTTGAGGCTCTCGCCCAGGGACTTGATCACCACCTCCTGGCGGCCGATGAGGCGGTCCACCAACAGGCAGCGTTTCTGGCCGTGGTGTTCGGCCACCACCACCAGGGCCTCCCAGGGATCCCGGTATTTGGGCTCCACTTCCACTACCTCGTGCAGGCGGATGAGAGGGAGCAAGTTGCCTCTAATCATAATCATCTCACCCTTGCCCTGCACGGTGGTGTAGTCCTCGCGGCGGGGGCGCAGGCTTTCGGCCACGCTCACCGTGGGCAGGATGAAGCGTTCGCCGCCCACCTCCACCACCATGCCGTCGATGATGGCCAGGGTCAGCGGCAGGGCGATGGTGAAGGTGGTGCCCTTGCCCCGCTCCGAGGTTATCTCCACCTTGCCCCGCAGCTCGTCGATGGTGCGCTGTACCACGTCCATACCCACGCCGCGGCCGGAGATCTCGGTCACTTCTTCGGCGGTGGAGAAGCCGGGCTGAAAGATGAGATGATACACCTCCTCGTCGCTCATATCCACCGCTTGTTCCTTGGTGATCAGGCCTTGTTCGATGGCCTTGGCCTCTATCTTGGACCGGTCCAGGCCGCGGCCGTCGTCGCGGATCTCGATGCAGACGTTGCCACCCTTGTGGTAGGCGGACAAGACCACGGTGCCTTCCTCGGGCTTGCCTGCGGCGCGGCGTTCTTCGGGGGCCTCGATGCCGTGGTCCACCGAGTTGCGCACCATGTGCATGAGGGGGTCGTAGAACTTCTCCACCATGTTGCGGTCGATCTCGGTGGTCTCGCCNTCCAACACCAGCTTCACCTTGCGGCCCCGTTTCTTGGCCGTGTCGCGCACCACCCGGACCATNTTCTGGAAGGTCTGCTTTATGGGCACCATGCGCATGCTCATGGTGGTCTTCTGCAGCTCGGTGGTGATGCGCGACAGCTGGGCCAGNTCGGCCATGAGNTTGCGGTCNGTGATGGCCTGCACGTGGGGATTGGCCTGGACCATGGAGCCGGCGATCACCAGCTCGCCCACCATGTCCAGCAGGTTGTCCAGCTTGACCGTGTCGATCTTGACCTCCTGCACGTGGCGGGCTTGGGCCGCCTTCTGGGCGCGCAGGCCCTCGGCCACCTGGCTGGGGTCCACGCCTTGGTTCACCAGGAGCTCTCCCAGGGGCCGTTTCTCGCCTCGTTTCTGGCGTTCCAGGGCNTTTTCCACCTCCTGGGGGGGCACCCACTGGCGTTCCACCAGGATCTCGCCCAGGGGAGGTTTCTTCTCCTCGTCCGGCTCACCCCCTTCCTGGGTGGCCCGCTGGATGAAGGCCTCCACCGCGGCCTCCAGCTCGGAGCTGTCGATGATCTTGCGGGGACGGCCCTCGTTGGCCGCGGCCTGGGCCTCGTTGATCATCTGGCGCAGGGTGTCCACGCCGGCCAGGATCAGGTCGATGGCCTCGGAGTCTATGATCAGGTTGCCGGAGCGGGCCTGGTCCAGCAGGTTCTCCAGGGTGTGGGAGAGATGGTTGATGTCTTGCAGGTTCAGGAAGCCGCTGACCCCCTTGATGGTGTGGAAGGGACGGAAGACNGCGTTCAAGGCCTCCTGGTCCTCGGGATTGTCCTCCAAAAGCAAGGTGTTGACCTCGATGGACTCCAGGTGCTCCAGGGCCTCGGTGACGAACCCGGCCAACAGCTCCACGTCCTCGGGGCTGAAGACCTCCTCCGCCACGGCCGGGGCCTGTTCTGGGGCGGCCTCCGGGGCNGGGGCGGCCTGCTCGCTGGGNGGTTCGGCGGCCTCGGGCTCNGCCTGTTGTTCCTCTGCGGCCTCGGGCGCTTGGCTCGGNGCCTCCGCAGCTTGGGCAGCCTGGGAGTCCTGCTCCGCCGCAGGCGGGGCGGCCTCGGCCCCGGGCAGGCCGTGCTGAGACAAGAAGCCCTGTACCGCGTCCAGATCGGCGTCACCGCGGAACACCTTCTGGGCCAGGGTCACGCCCTGGCTGAGCACCTCCACGCCGTGCTCCTGGTCGCTGGTCTCGCCCAGGATCATGGCCTCGATGTGCTTCTTGAGCGCAGTGGCCAGGGTGGCCAGGGCCGGCTCACCCGCCCCTTCGCTGAGGATGCTCAATTGCTCCAGGCGCGAGAGTACCTCGCCATAGGTCATCAGATCGCCCGGCTCGAGAGCCACCACCTCCGCGGCCAGCTCGTCGATCTGGGCATTGAGCATCTCTTTTTGGTCAGACATGATCCGCACGCACCTCCCACCTCAGGGCCTTGCAGCCGGCGTGGGCCAGGACGGCTTGGCCGGTGTATGCCGCACGTGTTGCCATCGAGGGGGCTTCTCTTCCCGCGGCCCTGTGGCCCCTGAACACAACTCTACGGCATCTATACCATACCACGTAAGGGGGCGGAAGGTAAGGGCTTGTATGGCTTCGGCCCCCCCCTTGGGGGAGGCAGGGGGGCGCAAGGGCGTTGGGCAAGGAGCGCCCCTGGGGTCGGGAGGGGTGATGAAAGGCGGAGGAGAAACTTTCATTTTCGTATTTCGGCCGGAATCCCGCCTCCCCACTTTTCCCCACCGTGCGCCGCACAAAAATATATATAAGCTGATAGCAATTTAGGACTATTATTGCGAACGCAATGTATGGTCCCTATACATTTCTGACATTGATTACAAAGGGTTATGTGTAATAACTCCGCCTGGGTGGTATACTTGTCCCTAGGCTTTGGGAACGGTGGTATAGATGCGGGATTCAGGGAGGGGCGAGGCGGAAACTTCGCGTTTTTTTCTTGACATGCGTGGTGGGCGGGCCCTATAGTGGAGGCCAGTGGTAGGTAGTGGGGAAAGGTGGGGCATAGTCCCTGCCCGGAGGTGGCCATGTTCACCGGCTGGTCGGTACACACCCTGGACGCCAAGGGACGCTTGGCCGTACCGGCCCGCTTCCGCGACGTGCTCAAGGCGCGGCGTGACGAGCGGCTGGTGATCACCACCTCCGACCGCTGCCTGGTGGCCTATCCCCACGAGGAGTGGCGGG
>MTPE01000239.1 GCA_002011835.1 Desulfarculaceae bacterium JdFR-95
GGGCGGGTCTCCCGCGCGGCGGAGGACATCTCCGCCGCCAGCCGGCGCCTGGCCCAGCAGGCGGGTGAACAGGCCTCCGGCCTGGAGGAGAGCTCGGCCACCCTGGAGCAGATCGCGGGCATGAGCCGGCGCAACGCCGAGCGTTCGCAGAAGGCCCTGCACACGCGCAGTCAGTCGCTCCAGGCCCTGGAGGAGGTGGACTCGCGCATGGATCGGACCCGCCAGGCCATGGAGAACATGAAGAGCTCCGGCGAGGCCACCGCCCGCATCGTACAGGACATCGACGGTATCGCCTTCCAGACCAACCTGCTGGCCCTCAACGCCGCGGTGGAGGCGGCCCGGGCAGGAGAGGCCGGGGCCGGTTTCGCCGTGGTGGCCGACGAGGTGCGCAACCTGGCCATGCGCGCGGCTGAGGCGGCCCGAAACACCGCCGAGCTGATCGAGGGCTCGGTGGCCCAGATCTCCCGCGGCGTGGAGCTGGTGGAGGGAGCGGGCCAGAGCTTCGGTGCCCTGCGGGAGCAGATCGACCAGATGGGCCAGGTGCTGGAGGAGATCGCCCAGGCGGTGCAGGAGCAGGACCGGGGCCTGGAACAGCTCAACCAGGCGGTGTCCCAGCTCGACCAGTTGGTGCAGCAGGGCGCGGCGGGGGCCGAGGAGACCGCCCAACTGGGTGAGGGCCTGCGCCGCCAGGCCGTGGACATGAGCCAACTGGCCCGGGAGCTCACCGATCTCATCCAGGGGCGGCGCAGAGGCGGGGGCGCCTCCCCTGGCGCGGTGCGGGCCCTGCTACCTCAGGGAGATTCCGCCGGCGAGGAAGAGTAGACCGCGGGGTCCGGGCCGGGGGCAGAGCGCCCCGCCAGATCGAGGCGCCTTGCCGGGCGGTGGTCGGCCGTGGACACCCGGCGAGGCNGTCCGCAGTATCCTCTAGTCGTGCTTTTCGTCCAGCAGGCGGGCTACGTGTTGGGTCAGCTGGCCGGGNTCCACCGGCTTGGTGAGGTAGAGGTCGGCCCCGGCCTTGAGGCCGGCCTGGCGGTCGTGGCTGCCGCTTTCGGTGGACAGCACGATGATGGGCAGCTCGGCGAAGTGTGGCTGGGCGCGCAGGCGGGCGATCAGCTTGAATCCGTCCATGCGAGGCATGTTCACGTCGGTGATGATCAGGTCGGGGGGGTCCTTCTCGATCTGGGCCAGTGCCTCCAGGCCGTCGGCCGCACCGGAGACCTGATATCCGCACTGCCGCAGCATCATGGCGATGAGGTTGCGGATGGTAGGCGAGTCTTCCACTACCAGGATGTGCGCGTCCATCACGGTGGTCACCCCGTGTGCCTCTTGTCTCTCCGCCGAAGCGGTGCCCGCGGCCGTCACCAGGAGTCACGGCCCTAATATATTGCCACAAGGCGGAGGGGACGCAAGGGTAAGGTGGCGGGATTCTCACCAGCCCCCTTCGATCTGGCCGATGGCGCGGGTGGCTACGGCGCGGATCTGGGGGTCCTCGTCGGCCAACAGCTCCATGAGGGACTCGGTGGCGGTGCTGTCGCCGATTTGGCCCAGGGCGCGGNCCGCGGCCAGGCGCAGGGCCTTGTCCGGNGCGCGCAGCAGGGTGCTCAGGGGGGGCACGGCCGCGGGGTTACGGCTTTGTCCCAAGCCGGCGATGGCCTCCAGGCGCACGGTGGGCTCTGGGTCCTCCAGGGCCTTCACCAGCAGTTGACAGTCGTTGCGGGCCAATAGACNCGAGGCCAGAGCCCGCACCAGGGTCAAGCGCACCAGGGGATAGGGATCGTTCAGTACCTTTTCCAGGTGGGCTAGCGCTTGGGTAGAGCCGGTGTCCACCAGGGTCTCCACCGCGGCGCAGCGCACACTGGGGTCGGGATCGCTCAGGAGAGGGAGCAGGTCGGGGAGGGCCTCCGCACCCCTCAGTCGCCCCAGACCGCGCAGGCAGATCTCGCGGCGCCGGGGGTCGGGGCTGGCCAGGCCGTCGCGCAGGGCGCGGCATACCCCTTGGCCGCCGATGGTCACCAGGCTCTCCAGGGCCTGCTGCCGCACGCGTTGGCTGGGGTGTCCCAGCAGGCGGGACAGGGCTGGCACCACGGTGGCATCGCCGATCTGGCCCAGGGCGCGGACGGCCTGCAGCACCACTTCCTCATGAGGGTCCTCCAGCACCCGCACCAAGGCGGGTAGNGCCTGGTCTGCGGCCAGCCGCCCCAGGCCGTCCGCGGCCAGGGCGCGTACCTGGGGGNCGGGATGCTCCAGGGCGCGGATGAGGGGCGGCAGGGCCTCTGGGCCGTCCCACTGGGCGAGCGCTTCCACCGCCACTTTCACCACCTGGGGATGGGGGTGCTCCACCGCCAGGGACAGGGCCTCCAGGTCGCCTATGTTGGCCAGGGCCAGCTCCACCATGTGCAACAGCTCCGGCTTGCGGGTCTGGCGGGCCAGTTCCAGGATGCGGGGCACGGCCTCACGGTCGCACAGGAAGGCCAGGGCCAGCAGGGCATCCTGGCGGGTCTCCTCCGAGGGGGACTCCAGGGCCTCCTCCAGACGGTGGCGCACCCTTTGGCGCAGGTCGGACTCCAGGGAACGGAGCAGGGGCAGGTTGGCGCGGCTCAACAGGGAGTTGAGCAGGTAGCGGAGCGGTTCGCCCCGGGTGTTGGCCAGGGCCTCCACCACCTGGGGGACCACCTGGGGGTCCTGGAAGCGGCCCAGGGTCTGGGCGGCGGCGTTGGCCAGCAGTTCGGAGTCGCCTTGCAGCAGCTCGATCAGGGCGGGCACGGCGCTGGGATGGCCGATCCGGCCCAGGGCCTCCACCACCGTGAAGGCCACCCAGGGCTCGTCCTGCAGGTGGCGGATGAGGGCCGAGACGGCTGCTTCCTCGCGGCGCTGGCCCAGGGCCTGGGCCGCGGCGGTACGCACGTTGGGGTCCGGGTCGTCCAGGGCGCGGATCAGGGCCTTGCCCACGCCGGGGGCATCCACCGCGGCCAGGACCTCGGCGGCGAAGATGCGCAGGTCGGGATCGCTTTCCGCCAGCAGGTCCAGCAGCAGGTCCGGGGCGTCCTCGCCCACCTTGCGCAGCAGGCCGAGGGCGGTGTTGCGCAGGGCCACGTCCTCCACCGTCAACAGAGGTGCCAGCCGCGCGGCCACCTCGCGTCCCCGGATGCGCTCCAGGGCTGCGGCTGCGGCCTCCACCACCGAGGGGTCTTCGTCGCGCAGGGCGTTGATCAGGGCGGGTATGGCGCGCGGGTGGCCCAGCTCGCCCAGGGCCTGGGCCGCCTCCCGCCGCAGGAGCGGGGCGGGCTGGGTCAGCTTCTCCAGAAGGTCTTCCAGAGTCTGCGCGNGCATGTTTCTTCTTGGCCAGAGGTGTCTTCCCGCCTTCCCCGACCAGGGCCGCGGGCCGGCGCGGCGGGTCCCCTTATTGGGCGCGGGGGAGGCTGAGGCTGAAGGTGCAGGGTTGCCCTGGTTGCCAGGTGACGTCCCCTTGCCAGGGCGCCAGGGCGGCCCGGGCCAGGAACAGGCCCAGCCCGTCGTGTTCCGGGCCCTTGTCGGTGACAAAGGGCTCGAACATGCTCTCCGCCACCTGGGGCTGGGGGCCGGGGCCGTCGTCGGATACGGCCAGGGCCACCCGGTCGCCCTGGCTGGCCAGGCGGACCGCCAGCTTGCGCCTGCCCGCGGCCTGCAGCGACTCCAAGGCGTTGGCCATCAGTTGATTGAAGGCCAGGGCCAGGTCGGCGTAGGCCACGGTGACCTTCTCCCGTCCTTGAGGCAAGTCCTTGTCCAGCTCGGCTTCGTGCTTGAAGAACATGTTGGCCCGCCACAGCTCCAGTTGTTGGGCGGCCACCTCGGCCGGGTCCAGGGTCTCGGCGCTGGTGCGCTGGAGGGCGGCGCTGTAGTTGGCCAGGGTCTCCAGCTCGTGGGCCAGCCGCATCACCCCCTGCTGGATGGCGCCCAGTTTCTGGGACAGGTCGGTCTCGCCGCCGCGGGCGGCCTGCAGCTCCATCAGGTCCAGGGGCAGACGCACCATCTGCAGGCCGCCGGAGAGGTTGTGCACCAGGCCGCGCAGCAGGCGGCCCACCAAGGCCACCCGTTCGCGGCGGATCAGGGCCTCGATCACCGGCGGGGGCAGGGTTGCCATGCTCACGGGCTATCCTCCTCGCTGCGGCGTGCCAGTTCTTGCCTCTGCTTCTGGAAGGTGTAGCGCACGATGCGTTCGCGGTCGATCTCGCTGATCTCCACAAAGCGGACCGCCGTGGCGGGCTGGGTTTGGCCTTCCGCGGGCCCCACCCGCACCACCTCGCCCACGGCCAGGATGGGCCGCCCCGGCGCGTCGGGCAACTGCAGGCTCATGATCACCGACTGGCCGGCCTTCAGTCCCAGGTCTCCCTTCAAGGCCAGGCCCGAGCCGGACAGGTCCAGGGTCACCGCCTGGTGGGGGAAGTGGGCGCGCATCTCCTGTTTGCGGAGGTGGTAGAGGATGAGGTCGCTCTTGAAGTCCAGCCAGCGCAGTACGGCCAGGATGGGCTTGAGGCCCTCTTCCACCGGCTGTTCCTCCATGATCTGGCGGGCGGTGGTCTCCAGGGTGGATTGGGTCTGCCACAGTTCCTGGTCCACGGCCAGGGCGCGGCGGGCCTCGGGGGTGTCGGGGCCGAAGAGTACGGTCACCTGGGCGGCGATACGAAAGAAGTCTCTCTCACTGGCGTGCGGCTTGGGCATGGCCTGGTTCTCTCCTGTTCGCGGCTACTCAGGCCGTGGGGTGGAAGCGGGCTAACATCTCCAGGAAGGCCTCCACCACCTGGGGGTCGAACTGGCTGCCTGCGCATCGTTTCAGCTCGGCCATGGCTTGGTCCTGGTCCTTGGCCCGGCGGTAGGGGCGGTCGCTGGTCATGGCGTCGAAGGCGTCGGCCACGCTGACGATACGGGCCTCCAGGGCGATGTCGGTCCCGCCCAGGCCGTCGGGATAGCCTCCCCCGTCCCAGCGTTCGTGATGGTTGCGCACGATGGCCCGCTCGGCCGGGCTCAGGTCCAGGTTCTTGATGATGTTCTCCCCGATCACGGGGTGTTTCTGGATCTCGGCGTATTCCTCGTCGCTCAGGGGGCCCTCTTTCAGGAGCACGGCGTCCTTGACCCCGATCTTGCCGATGTCGTGCAGGTATCCCGCGAAACGGATGGCCTCGATGCTCTCCAGTTCCAGGCCCATCACCTGGGCGGTGAGCACGCTCAGGTTGGTGACCCGGCGGCTGTGCTGGCGGGTGTAGGGGTCCTTGGCCTCCATGGCCCCCACCAGCGCGCCCAGCGTGGAGCGCATGTTGGCGGCCATGGCCTCGTACAGGGCGATGTTCTCTATGGACAGGGCCGCCTTGTTGAGAAGGAAGCCGGCGATGAACAGGTCCTCGCCGGCAAAGGCCGCCCCGCCGCTCTTGTCGGCCACCAGCATCACCCCGAACAGCTCCTCCCGGATCTTGATGGGCAGGACCAGGCATTTGTCCTCGACCCCCAGGGTGGTGGTCAGGGGGTCGTCCTCGCGGGGGCGGGCCAGCATGGGTTCGCCTTCCTGGGCCACCTTGCCGCACAGGCCCTGGCCCAGCTTGCCCAGGGGCCGTCCCACCGCCTGGCGGTCGAAGCCCTGCACCGAGATCACCAGCAGCTCACCGGTGGCCCGGTCCAGCAGGAGCACCGCCGCCCGCCGTGCATCCAGGAAGCGGCAGGCCAGCTCGGCCATGCCCTGGTAGATGTCCTCCGAGGTGTGCATGCCGTCGATGGCCTCGGAGATCTGGTGGATGATGTTCTGCTCCCGGATGCGACGGGCCAGCTCGCGGTTGAGCTTCTCGATCTGGGCCTGGTGTTTGAGACGCTCGGCCAGGCGCAGGTTCTCCTTGAGCAGACGCTGCTCGCGTACCACCCGCTCCAGGGTGAGCTTGACCTGGTGCAGGTTGAAGGGCTTGATCAGGAAGTCGCCCGCCCCTCGGCGCATGGTGTCGATGGCCGCGTCCAGGGANGGNTAGCCGGTCATGATGACCACGGGCAGGCTCTGGTCCTGCTCCCGNAGGCGNGCCAACAGCTCCAGGCCGCTCATGCCGGGCATCTTCAGGTCCAGGAAGGCGCAGTCGAAGCGGCCNGGNGCGAACTTGGCCAGGGCCTCCTCACCATTGGCCGCNGTNACCACCTGGTGGTGGTCTATGGCGGTGAGGTATTCGGCCAGGGCCTCCCGGATGTTCTTCTCGTCGTCGACCAGCAGGATGCGTAAAGGGCCTTGCCCTTGATAGGACAGCTCGTTTTGCGACCGCGTTGGCAAACACTCCCCCCAAGCCGGTGCCCCCGCTCTCTCCGGGGCCCAGAAGACCCCGGCGAGAGAAGGTGGTCAGGTCCACTTACAGCTCGCGTGCCTTAATCCTATCACAATTGAGGCCGGGGGGGCAGGGCAGGGATCGGGCGCGGGGCAGGAATCGGCACAGGACGGACAGGCCCAGGGACAACTACACTACCGAGGTGAGCAGGTTCTCCAGGGTGCCCAGGCGGGCGCGCTGGGCCAGCTTGAGCACCTCCTCGGGGGGCATCTGGCGCAACAGGCGCTCCCCGTCGCGCGAAAAGATGCGTACCACCTTGCGGCCGGTGACCTCGTCCTGGGCCAGCTCCACCTTCAGGTCGAAGCGGGCCGCCAGGGTCTGGGCCGCCTCTTCCACCTGTGCCGCCTCCGCCGGGCCTGCAGACCCCTGCGCGCGCTCGGGTGCCGACCGAGGCGCCTGACGAGGGGCCTCGGGACGTACCCGCGTGCTGGCGCGGGTCACCTCGGGCTCGGCAATAGGCTGGGTGCTGACCTTGAGCACTTCCATCTTTCGCGCCCTCCGTGGCGGGGCTGGCCCCCATGCTTCCTTGGGGCTCTACGCCTCTTCAACCANCTTATCGGTCCCCGGCCGGGGTTTCTTTAATCCCCGGATCAATTTCTCCTCAACCGGCTTTTCGAGGCCGAACAGGGTCTCCACTCGTGCCCCAAAGGGAACTGTCCCTCGTAACATGCTGCAATGANTGAATGAATCTATTTCCTGGCCCTGGAAGACCAGGAGGGCTATAATTCCTGCGCCACCATCGCTGGTGGCGGTTTCTGCCATCTTGGCCAAGGGGGAGACATGGAGCTCAGACCCAGCCCCGAGGAGAGCCAGGCCCTGGCGCGGGTGTGGGAAAGCCAGTCCCGCGCGGAGGGGCCGGCGCTGGACTTCACCGGACCGCGCTGGCCGGCGGCCTGGTGCCGCGGCTCGGAGCCGGCGTCTTCCGCCGCGGAGGTGGCCGGGCTCCTGCGGGAGGCCCTGGGCTGGCCGGAGTGGGTGCGCCTGTATGCCAAGCCGGCCCTGGCCGTGGTGGCGGCGGCGCGCCTGGCCGTGGCGCGGGGGCTGCCCAAGGGGGTGTTGTGGGTGGCCCCGGGCACCGGCGCGCCCCTGGAGCCGCCTTCGGGCCCGCCGGGGGTGGCGGTGCTGCGGGGAGACTGGGCGCCGGACCGCGGGGCCATGCTCTGGGCCCAGGAGGAGATCCGAGAGCGGGGACTGCTTTACGTATTGGACGAGAGTGCCACCGCCTTCCGTCTGGCTCCGGGTGGGGCGCGGGAGCGCTTTGGCCTGGAACCCGACCTGGCCCTCTACGGCCCAGCCCTGGCCGGAGGACGCCCCTTTGCCGCCCTGGCCGGCCGAGGCCCCGCCCCGGATCCGGGGCCGGAGCCCGCGACCGAGGCCCTGGCCGCCGCCGCCAGCCTGATCCCCCGCGCGGCCCGGAGCGACACCGCCGAGCGCATCGCCGAGCTGGGACGCCTTTTGTTCCTGGGCCTGGACTACTTCACCCGCCGTGCGGGGCTGTCGGACGAGGTGGCCTGGGAGGGGCCGAGCGCCCTGCCCCGGCTCAAGGGACGCCGCCTGTGGGCCTTCATCGAGCTGGCCCGCGAGGAGGGGCTGGGTCTGCAGCCCTTGGTGTTCCTCGATCCCAGCCTGGAGCCCCGCCAGGTGCCGGAGCGCCTCTGGCCCCGCCTGGCGCGGGCCGCGGCGCGGCTGAAGGTGTTGCCCGAGGGCGAGAAGGCACCCCTGGGCTGGCGCGACGCGGCCGAGACCGCCACCTGCGCGCGGGTGGCCGACATCCTGGCCGGCCTGGAGACGGAGTCGTGAGACGGGCGGCGGGGGTACTTTTGGCCTTGGCGGCCCTGGTGGTGCTGGTGGCGGCTCCTGCGGCCGGGGCGGAGGAGGAGCTGGTTGCGGTGAGCCTGTTGGGGGCCGAGCAGCCCCTGCACCCCGGCCAGAGCCGGGAGTTGACCATACGCCTGCAGGTGGCGCCGGGCTTTCACATCAATGGCCCCCGCTCCGGCTCCAGCGGGCTGATACCCACCCGCCTGCGCCTGGAGGCGGGCCAGGGGTTGTCCTTCGGACCCCTGCGTTGGCCCCGGCCGCGAGAGGTGAAGCTGTCCTTCCTGGAGCGGCCGGCCGCGGTGTATGACGGCCGGGTCCTGGTGCGCACCACGGTGCGGGTGGCGGAGGATGCGGCCCCCGGCCCGCGGCGGGTGCGCCTGAAGCTCTCCTACCAGGCCTGTGACGATCAGGTCTGCCAGATGCCCCGACAGCGGGAGCTGGTCTTCACCCTGCGCGTGGCCGAGCGGTGAGGAGCCGGGGGAGCCCACAGCGTGGGGGCAAGGCGGGTGGCCATGGAAGGGCTATTCGTTCAGCAGGCGCCGTCGCACCAGGTGTCCCACCACCAAGGTCACGGCGATGCCTCCCACCACGATCATGGCGATCTTGGGCAGGTTGGTCATCAGGTCCATGTGACGTGACACCCAGCCGCCGAAGAGGTAGCCCAGCCCGCCGAAGGTGACGGTCCAACACACGGCCGAGACCAGGTTCAGGCCCAGGAAGGTGTGCCAGGGCACCCGCGAGGCCCCACAGGCCAGAGGCACCACCATGCGGAAGCCGTAGAGGAAGCGCGACAAGAGCATCAGGGTCACGGCATGGCGCCGCACCAGGTGGCGGGCGCGTACCGCCCGCCGCGCCAGGGGCGGGAAGGCGGCCAGCATCTCCGTACCACGCCACATCCCCAGGAGGAAGAAGACCTGGTCGCCCACGAAGCCTCCTCCCAGGGCGGCCAGGGCCACCCACCAGGGGTCGAGCAGCCCCTGGCGGGCGGCGATGCCTCCCAGGAGGAAGAAGGTCTCTCCCTCCAGGAAGGTGCCCACGAACAGGGCCCAATAGCCGTAATCGGCGATAGCTTGCTGGACAGTGGCGAGTTCCATGCCTGTCGGGCTTTTCGCGGATAGGGGAAAACTGGGCCAAGTTTAATCGAAACCTTGGCGCCTGCAAAGGGGAAAGCCGTCTGTAAGCGGGGAAACGCGCTGCAGGCCAGAGGGGCCCGACGAGGAGACCTGGCTTTGGGGATGTGCCATAATTGATGCGAGGAGGTCGTTTCCCCGTGACCACCAGCCGGCGCNAGAAGCATCCTTGTCCCGACTGCCGGCAGTGCCAGCAATGCTCGCCGGTGCGCTGCCATCTCTGCCGGGGACAGGGGGCGGAAGGAGCCGAGGCCCGCTTCCGGGGCATGTCCCTGGCCGAGCAGATCGCCCTCTACCAGGCGGTGAACCAGGGCCTGGCGCCGGAAGGGCCCTATCGCCGTCCCTGTCCTAACGGCGCCTGCCCTGGGCCAGGCCGGAGCGCTGGGCCAGCTTGTGGCGCAGCAGCTCCTGCAGCAGATAGTTGAGGCGGTGCATGGTCTCCGGCGGGTTGCCCTCGAAGCGCACCGCGGTGAAAGAGGTGTCGCGTCCTCTCTCCTCCCCGCCCGAGCGCACCACCACGCCTTCCAGCACCAGGCGGGTGTCGCCTTCCTCCAGGGCCAGGGTGAGGCCCTTGCCCGGAGTGAAGCGCCACAGGCGGGGGTGGGCGAAGCGCACCCCCCCGCCGGAGATGTCCTCGATCTCCACCCGGGTCCGGTCGGGCAGTAGGTACAGGCGCAGGTCGCGGTCCGGGGGCGGCCGCAGGCGGAAATGGAGGCGCAGGGTATAGGGCTTGAGCTCCTTGGGTCCCTCCACCATGATCACATCGACCTTGAGACCCCCGCCCAAGGCATAGTTGTCACGCAGCCCCGCCACCGGTGTGCGATAGCCCACCCGCAGCCAGCGCCCTCCCGGCACGTCGTCCAGGCGCACCAGGAAGGTGACTTCTATTTCACGCCCCAGGTAGGAAGGTCCCAGGCGAGGCAGGGTCTGGTCCAGGATCAGGCGGCCTTTGGCGTCGATGTCCTCCAACAGGCTGGAGCGCACCTCGATGAAGTCGCGGGCCAGGTCGGTGGCCAGGACCAGGTCCACCTTGCGGCCGGGACGCAGACAGCGTCGCCGCAGCTCTTTCTGGCTGGGCAGTTGGTTGTCCTTGCGCCCCAGGATCATGATGTCTGGTTCCTTGAGGGGCGGCGCTTGACAGGGCCGTCGCCAGTAATCACTATAAGGCACACGAGAACAACGGCCCTTTTCCGCTCCGAGAGGGGAGTCACATGATATTNCTGATCCGGCTGCTTCAGTTTCTCAGCATGGTGCTCACCGCCTACATGTGGATCGTGATCGCGGCGGCGGTGATCACCTGGGTGAGCCCCGACCCCCGCAATCCCATCGTGCGCTTCCTCTACGGCGTCACCGAGCCGGTCCTGTGGCGCATACGCCGGGTGATCCCCACCAGCTTCGGCGGTATCGACGTCGCGCCCATGGTGTTGATCTTCGTCATTCTCTTTCTACAGTACGTGGTGATCGACGGTCTGATCAACGCCTTGGTGGGCGGCCCGCCCCTTGTGGTGCGTTGACGCCTATTCGCTGAAGCAGAACTCCACCACGAAGTTGCCTGCTTTGGTGGAGAAGGGTATGGCGATGGTGGGGCCTTTGGCCTGATGCTTTATTGCGTGGTTCTTGCCCGTGACCACAGTGGGGATGGCCCCCTGCAGGGTGATCCCCTTTTCCGCCAGCTCCCGACGGGCATCACCCGAGATCATGTTGGTGATCTCGCCCACCGCGTCTTCCACTTCGGGGTTCAGGTTGGAGATGTTCTCCCCGAACATATTGGAGACGATGTGGCAGATACAAGTCTCGGTGAAAGAGATGGACATGGAGCCGGTGGCATCGCCGGTGATGCCGATGATGCCCGAGATGTCTCCATGAGCCACCTCTTCCTTCTTCACATAGGGCTTGCCCGCCACGGCCTTGGTGAAGGCCATGGTCTTGAGCACGTTCAGGGTCGCACGCAGAAAGGGGTTGATGTACTCGACGTTCATGGTCCTGGCTTCCGCTGTTGACAAGGGCTGGTTTCGAGGGGCAAGACTTTGTGTTTTTTTCAGGTTTAACACGACCCTTCACCCAAGACAAGGGGAGTGGAGTTGAGTTCGGTGCGGAGAGACCTGCGGCCTTGGCGGGATACGGCGCGGCGGATGTGCCTGCAGCACTCGGTGTTGAACGTGGCCGAGGTGCGCCGCCGCCGTGAGGACGGTGTCGANGACGACTTCGTGATCCTGGAGTCGCCGGAGTGGGTGAACGTGGTGGCGCTCACCCCCCAAAACCAGGTGGTGCTCATCCGCCAGTGGCGCCACGGNATCGGCGAGGTGGCCCTGGAGATACCCGGCGGCATGGTGGACCCGGGGGAGAGCCCGGCAGAGGCCGCGGTGCGCGAGCTGGCCGAGGANACCGGCTANCGCGCCCCCCACTGGGAGCCCCTGGCCTGGGTGCATCCCAACCCCGCCCTGTTCACCAACCGTTGCCACACCTTCCTGGCCCGCGGCGCGGTACGCCGGGGCGCGGCCCACCCCGACCCCCACGAGGAGATCGAGGTGCTCACCTTGCCCCTGGAGGAGGTGCCCGCCCTGATCCGCCGGGGACGCATCACCCACAGCCTGGTGCTCTCCGCCTTCTGTCACCTCTGGCTGCGGGTGGGCTGGCCGCTTGTGCCGGAGGAGGATTTGTTGTAAGGCTGATGGGGCGGGGGCGTGAACTCAGGCCGGGAGGAGGGGCCATGCCCGATCAAGAGCGCATGGCGCGCTTGCCCAAGGTGGACCAGGTACTGGCCCGGCCCGAGGTGGCGGGGCTGATGCCAGAGTTGCCCCGCTCCCTGGTGGTGGCCGGGGTACGCGAGGTGTTGGACGGCCTGCGGAATCGCCTGCTGGCGGGGGAGGATCTGCCCCCGGCCGAGCTGGAGCCGGCCAATGTGGCCGCGGCCGCGGCCGCGGCGGCGCGGCGGCGGGCGCGACCCTCTTTGCGTCCGGTGGTCAACGCCACCGGGGTGGTGGTGCACACCAACCTGGGCCGCTCCCTGCTGGCCGAGCGCGCCCTGGAGCGCCTCATCGCCCTCAACCGCACCTACACCAACCTGGAGTACGACCTGGACGCCGGCCGCCGCGGCAGCCGCTACGTGCACGCCACCGCCCTGTTGCGCGAGCTCACCGGCGCGGAGGCGGCGCTGGTGGTCAACAACAACGCCGCCGCGGTCTATCTGGCCCTGCAGACCCTGGCCGCGGGCCGGGAGGTGATCGTCAGCCGCGGCCAGTTGGTGGAGATCGGCGGCTCCTTCCGCATCCCCGACGTGATGGCCCGCAGCGGCGCCATCCTGCGCGAGGTGGGCGCCACCAACAAGACCCACCTGCGCGACTACGAACAGGCCATCGGCCCGGACACCGCCCTGTTGCTCAAGGTACACACCAGCAACTACGCCGTGGTGGGCTTCCACCAGGAGGTGCCCCTGGCCGAGCTGCGCGCCCTGGCCGACCGCCACGGCCTGCCCCTGATGGAGGACCTGGGCTCCGGCACCCTGGTGGACTTCACCCCCTACGGCCTGCCCCGCGAGCCCACGGTGCTGGAGGCCCTGCACGACGGCGCCGACTTGGTCACCTTCAGCGGGGACAAGCTGTTGGGCGGGCCCCAGGCCGGCATCATCCTGGGCCGGGCCGAGCTGGTGGAGCGCTTGCGCACCAACCCCCTCAACCGCGCCCTGCGCATCGACAAACTCACCCTGGCCGCCCTGGAGGCCACCCTGGAGCTGTACCGCGACCCGGCCGCCGCCCTGGAGGCCATACCCACCCTGCGCATGATCACCACCCCCTACCAGGAGCTGCGGCGGCGGGCCGCGGCCCTGGCCCGGCGCCTGCGCCGGCTGAAGCTGGCCCGCCTGCGGGTGGAGCTGTTGGACGGCGAGAGCCGGGTGGGGGGAGGGGCCCTGCCCTTGGCCGCGCCGCGTACCCGCCTGCTCAGCCTGGCGGTGGAGGGCATGAGCCCCACCCGCCTGGAGCGCGCCCTGCGCGCCAACGACCCGCCCATCATCTGCCGCCTGGAGGACGGGCGCCTGCTGCTGGACGTGCGTACCCTCCTGCCCCCCGACGGGGCGGTGATCGCCCGGGCCCTGGCCCGCCTGGCCGCCTGAGGAGGCTTTCGCCCTTGTCCGCCCGCAACCACACTGGCCCCGAGCTCACCTACCAGGTCCTGCAGCGTTTCGAGGAGACCTTGAAGCCGCCCTTCCGCCGCGCCCTGCAGGTGGGGCGGGTGGATCTCTTGCCCCCGCCCCCGGCCGAGGCCGCGGACGACGACCCCCTGGCCCGCGCCGTGGCCCGGCAGCGCGCGGTCTTCGACGAGCGGGGCGAGCGCCTGGTGATCCCCCTGTGGTGGGAGGGACAGTGCCTGGGCCTGGTGGTGGCCTGGGGGGTGGGGGCCGACCAGCTGGCCCCCCAGGTGGCGCCCTTCCTCTCCGCCCTGGTGGAGACCGCCCTGGATCTGGTGCGCCTGCGCCTGGCCGCCGAGACCGACCCCGCCACCGGCCTGCTCAACGCCGCGGCCCTGGAGGCCGAGCTGACCAAGGCCCTGGCCGCCCTCACTCCCGCCCGGGTGCGGGGCCGCCCCAGCCTGGACCGCGGGCGCCAGGAGCGGGGCCTGTCCCTGCTGGCCCTGCAGGCCGAGGGCATGGACGCCCTGTGGGACCGCTACGGCCGCCACTTCGGCGAGGAGGTCCTGGCCGAGCTGGCCCACCGCCTCCAGGAGGCCGCACCCGAGGCCCGGGTCGCGGCCCGGG
>MTPE01000100.1 GCA_002011835.1 Desulfarculaceae bacterium JdFR-95
ACCGTGCCCACGGCCAGGATCACCAGCAGAGCGTCGGGCGAGGAGGCGAAGAAGGGGAACAGCCGGCTCACCAGATACACCCCCGCCGCCACCATGGTGGCCGAGTGCAACAGGGCGCTGACCGGGGTGGGGCCCTCCATGGCGTCGGGCAGCCAGGTGATCAGGGGGAACTGGGCGCTCTTGCCCACCACCCCGCAGAAGATGAGCAGGGCGCAGAGGGTGACCACACCCGGGGCCAGGCGCTCCGGCGCCGCCTGGTTCAGGACCAGGATGGACAGATCGCCCAGGGAGAGCAGCAGGGTGATGATGCCCAGGAAGAAGCCCAGGTCGCCCAGGCGGGTCATCACGAAGGCCTTCTTGCCCGCCTGGCTGGCCGACCACTTCTCGTGCCAGAAGCCGATCAGCAGATAGCTGGACAGCCCCACCAGCTCCCAGAAGATGTACAGCTGCATCAGCCCCGAGGCCACCACTAGGCTGATCATGGACCAGGCGAACAGGGAGAGGAAGGCGTAGAACTTGGCCTGGCCCGGGTCGCCGGCCATGTAGCCCAGGGAATAGACCTGGATCAGGAAGCTGATGGTGGCCACGATGGCCAGCATGAGCAGGCTCAAGGGGTCCAGCAGAAAGCCGAAAGCGATGCGGGCCGCGCCGCCCACCATCCAGGTCTGCTCGAAGACGATGGGTGCGCGCAGGCCCCACAGGCTGATGAGCAGATACCAGGCCGCCACCAGCGACACCGCGGCGCAGGCGATGGACACCGCGCAGGACAGGGCCACCCGCGGCCGGGTGAGGAAGAACACCACCAGGAAGGAGATCAGGGGCAGTACCATGGCCGCGAGCGTCAGCCACAGGACATGACTCTGGGGTGCCACGGCGGTCATACTCACCCCCGCAGGTCGTGCGCCTGCTCGATGTTGATGGAGCGCAGGCGCCGGAACAGGGCCAGGATCAGGCTGAGGGCGATGGCCGCCTCCGCGGCGGCGATGCCCATCACGAACAGGACCAGGATCTGGCCCACGGCCGGGTCCGGGGCCAGGAAGCGGTTGAAGGCCAGAAAGTTGATCGCCGCGGCGTTGAGCATAAGCTCGATGCTGATCAGCATGCCGATCAGGGAGCGGCGCTGCAGGAGCCCGAACAGGCCGATGCAGAACAAGAGCAGGGCCACGAACAGATACACGGTGAGGCTGTTCATGCCTCTTCCTCCTCCCGGCCGGCCTGGGCCCGGCCCAGGGCCGCGGCGGTGATGATGGCCCCGATGATAGCCACCAGAAGCACCAGGGAGATCAGCTCGAAGGCCAGCTCGTAGCGCGTGAGCAACAGCTCGCCCAGGCGCCGCACCTGCCAGCTCCCTCCCCGCACCGCCGCGGCCTGCCAGTCGGTGTGGGCCACCAGCACCCCGAAGGACACGAACACCACCGCGCTCACCACCAGGGAGAAGATCACCTTGGGCCGCCAGCGGGGTGGGATCTGCAGGTGCATGGGCTGCGAGAGCATGATGGCGAAGACGATGGCGATGGCGATGGCCCCCACGTAGATCAGCACCTCCATCATGGCCAGGAACTCGCTGCCCAGGAAGATGAACAGCCCCGCCACCCCGATCAGGCTGGTGGCCAGCCCGAAGACGTTGTAGATGATGTTCTTGGGGATCACCGCGATCAGGGCTCCGGCGAAGACCAACAGCAGCACCAGGCCGAAGCAGGCGTAGGCGATCACCTCGGGCCGTATGTAGTGAGCCATCACCGGGGTCACGGGACGACCTCCTCTTGCTCCAGGGCCGCGATCAGGTCCTTCACCCCCAGGTAGCGGCTGGGGCCCACGGTCTCGTACTCCCGCGAGAAGGCCAGGGCCTGTTGCGGGCAGACCTCCACGCACAGGCCGCACAGGGAGCAGCGCGAGAAGTCGATGAAGAAGTAGCGGGCGCGGTTGTGGTCCTTGGCCTGGGCCTTCAGGCCCTGCACCTTGATCACCCCGCTGGGGCAGGTGCGCCAGCACTCGCCGCAGGCCACGCAGTGGTGCCCGTCGGGGAAGGCGCGCAGGCGGATGGGGCCGCGGAAGGCCTCGGGCAGGGGCAGGCGCTGGCGGGGATACTGCACCGTGGCCACGGGCTGCAGCATGTAACGCAGGGTCACGCCCATGCCTGCGGCCAGGCTCCAGGCGCCGCTCAGCACTCCCCAGAGATATTCCCACAAGGCCCGCAATTGTCTCTCCCTCAGCCGACCAGCTTCATGACCAGAGCCGTGACCAGAAGGTTCAACAGCGCGATGGGGATCATGTACTTCCAGGCGAAGTTCATGAGCTGGTCGAAACGCAGACGGGGAAAGGTCCAGCGCACCCACATCACCACGAAGATGAGCAGATAGACCTTGAGCAGGAACCACCACACCCCGGGCAGGAAAGGCCCCCGCCAGCCTCCGAAGAACAAAGTGATCGCCACCGAGGCCACCACGAACATGTTGGTGTACTCGGCCAGGAAGAACAGGCCGAAGCGCATGCCCGAATACTCGGTGTGGAAACCGGCCACCAGCTCGCTCTCGGCCTCGGGGATGTCGAAGGGTGCGCGGTTGGTCTCGGCCGTGGCCCCCACCAGGTATAGGATCGCCGCCACCGGCTGGTACACCACGAACCACATCCCTTCCTGCGCGGCCACGATGTCGCCCAGGCGTAGGGAGCCGGCCATGATCACCACGCTCATGGCCGACAGCAGAAGCGGGATCTCGTAGGCCACGTTCTGGGCCACGGAGCGGATGGCACCCAACAAGGCGTACTTGTTGTTGGAGGCCCAGCCCCCCATGAGGATGGCCAGCACGTTGAGCCCGGAGAAGGCGAAGATGAGCATCAGGCCCACGTTGAGGTCGCGCAGGGGCAGCGAGGGCGCGAAGGGCAGCACCAGGAAAGGAAGCAGTACCGGGGTGAAGACCAACAGCGGGCTCAAGACGAACAGCACCCAGTTGGCCGGCCGGGGGGTGATCAGCTCCTTGGAGACCAGCTTGATGCCGTCCACCACGGTCTGCAGCAGGCCGAAGGGCCCCACCTCCTTGGGCCCGATGCGCAACTGGATGTGGGCGGCCACCTTGCGCTCCAGCCACACCAGGAACAAGGCGTTGACCTGCACCCATACCAGCACCGCCACCAGGCCCACCACCAAGGCCAGGGCCACCGGCCCGAACACGGCCAAGAGCCATTGCCAGGTGTCATGCAGCCAGCCGGTCACGTACGCTTCCCCCCTAGCGGTCGATCTCCGGGATAACCAGGTCCAGACTGCCCAGGATGGCGATGGTGTCCGCCACCAAGGTGCCGGCCAAGAGTTCGGGCAGCACGCTCAGGTTGCTGAAGGAGGGCACCCGCCACTTCATACGCACGGGGATGCGTCCCCCGTCCGAGACCAGGTAGATGCCCAACTGGCCCCGGGCGCTCTCGTAGGCGAAGTGGTAGGCCCCGGGCGGCGGGGCGGGCTCCTGTTCCACGCCCGCGGCCCGGATGGGGCCGGAGGGCAGCCGCTCCAGGGCCTGCTCCACGATGCGCAGGCTCTGTTCCATCTCCAGCAGGCGCACGTAGTAGCGGTCGTAGCAGTCGCCGTGCTCGCCCAGGGGCACCTCGAAGTCCAGCTCGGGATAGACGCTGTAGGGCTCGGCCTTGCGCACGTCGTAGTTCACTCCGCTGGCGCGCAGGTTGGGGCCGGTCACGGCATAGTCGCGGGCCTGCTCCGGGCTCATCACCCCGATGCCCTTGGTGCGGTTGAGGAAGATCACGTTCTTGGACACCAGGGTGTGATAGTCCTTCAGACGGCGGCGCAGTTTGGGAATGAAGGCCCGCACCCCGTCGAGGAAGGCCTGGTTGAGGTCGCGGGCCACGCCCCCGAAGCGGCAATAGCAGTAGGTCAGGCGGCTGCCGGTGACCTCGCCCAGGATGGCCAGGATGTCCTCGCGGTCGTCGAAGGCGTAGAGGAACGGGGTGAAGGCACCCAGGTCCAGGAGGTAGGCCCCGAACCACAGCAGGTGGCTGGCGATGCGGTTCAGCTCCGCGCAGATCACCCGGATGTACTCGGCCCGGGGCGGCACGGTGATGCCGCAGGCCCGCTCCACGGCCAGGCAGTAGGCGTGGTTGTAGAGCAGGGCCGACAGGTAGTCCATGCGGCTGGTGTTGGGCAGGAACTGCAGCCAACTGCGGTTCTGGGCCATGTGTTCGTGGCCGCGGTGGCTGTAGCCGATCACGGGCTGGCACTCCACCACCCGCTCGCCCTCCAGACGCAGCAGGAGCCGCAGCACCCCGTGGGTGGAGGGATGCTGGGGCCCCAGGTTCAGGTAGAAGGTGTCATGGATGAGCGTCTTGCGCAGCACTAGCCCATCTCCAGGTTCACCACGTCCCCGCCGTGTTCCGGGCGAGGGGTGAAGTCGCGCAGCAGGGGGTGGAAGTCGGCGTCCTCGGGCAACAGCAGGCGCTTGAGGTTGGGATGGCCCGCGAACACGATGCCGAACATGTCGTACACTTCGCGCTCCTGCCAGTCGGCCGCGGCGAACACCCCCGCCAGACTGGGGGCGAAGCCGCCCCGCTCCACTTGCACCGCGGCCTGCAGGCGCAAGGGCTCCTGGTGGCGGGTGAAGGAATAGACCAGCTCCAGGTGGGTGTCGAAGTCCACCGCGGTGATGAACTCCAGGAAGAAGCCCTCCACCTTCATCAACCGCGCCAGGTCCACCACCTGGGCGCCCGCCAGGTCCACCACCTGGGCGCCCGCCAGCTCGAGCCGCAGGTGACAGCCGCAGGCCGCATAGTCCGTCTCCCTGGGCTCCACCCCCAGGGCCGAGGCCAAGAGCTCCTTCACCTGCCCCGGTCTCATGGCTTCTCCCCCTGGGGCCAGCGCGAGAAGCGGCGCAGGACATTGGTGCGCCCNCCGTGGGTGAGGCGGTCCTGCAGCTCGAAGATGGCCTGCAGCAGGGCCTCGGGCCGGGGCGGACAGCCGGGCACGTACACGTCCACGGGCAGGAACCGGTCGGCGCCGTTGACGATGGCGTACTGGCCGGGATAGGCGAAAGGCCCGCCGCTGATGGCGCAGTTGCCCATGGCGATGACCCACTTGGGCGCGGGCATCTGGTCATAGAGGGTGAGAATGGTGGGGGCCATCTTCTTGCTGATGGTGCCGGCCACGATCATCACGTCGCTCTGCCGGGGCGAGGGGCGGAACACCCCGGCCCCGAAGCGGTCCAGGTCGAAACGGCTGGCCCCGGCCGCCATCATCTCGATGGCGCAGCAGGCCAGGCCGAAGGTCATGGGCCACAGGGAGTTGGCCCGCGCCAGGTCCAGCAGGTCGTTGAGCGCCGCCATACGCACCANGGGCTGGCTCTGGGCCGCCTCTACCATTCGAACACCCCCTTGCACCANGCATAGACGATGGCCAAGGCGATGATGCCCACGAACACCACGATTTCCACGAGGTCGCGCCAGGGAAAGGCGCCATAGGCGGTGAGCACCGGGAACAAGTAGAGCACGTCCACATCGAAGGCCAGGAAGATCAGCGCGAACAAGTAATAGGCCACGCCGAACTGGATCCAGGCCTGGCCGATGGGGACCATGCCCGACTCGTAGCTGATCAGCTTCCTCAGCCCCATCCCCCGCGGCGTTATGAGGAAGGCCAGCACGATGGGGATGAGGGCGAAGACGAAGCCCGCCAGCAGAAAGACCAGGACGAACAGGTAGTTCACCAACAGCGTCTCGGACATGCTCAACCCTTGCTCAGCAGCGGCTGAGGAGTCACGCGCCTAAGACCAGGACAAAGCCGACCCAAACCGAGGTCGCCTGCCACGTCGCGGGAAAAGCGAAATCAGCGCCGGCGCTACTGTCGGACAGAGGGAAGTGGAACCGAAAGCGCTTCAGTAGAGATGAGAAACTGTCTTCCTCGGGAGCGCGTCGCCGCTCAACCGGAGCCTCAAGAAGCGCTTCAGACAGGACCGCCAACCAGAAACAGCGGAACCGGAAGGCGCGAAAATCAACTGGTCACTGGATAGCAGCGCAAAGTCATCCGTAGACCAGTTCCCGTTGAGCCCTATTTTAGAAGGGCCGGGGGGTGTGGCGTCAAGCCCCCTCTGTGCCGGCGAGGCAAAAAATTGCATTTCCCAGCCCAAAAACCTCCCCATCCCCACCCGGCGGGTGGCTCCGCCCCCCCACCGGCCCCCTCCAGTGGCAAATCGCCACACCTTCCTCCCGGCCGCGCCGCGCCCCGCCACACCGACACCCGCCGTGGGGGGCCACTCCCGCGGTACCACGACCGGGTGCCGCCGGTGTCTGTCCCTAGGGACACCCCTCGGCCGGGGCTTCAGGGGTGTCTTTCCTTGTCACGGCCGGGTGTGGCAAAATGTAATATAAAAGATAGGGATAGTGATATTTCCGTCGCCCGGTTCCCCAGACCGCCACCATGCCGGGAGCCCGTGTCTCCCGGGGGCCGCAGAGAGATGGGCCAGATACAGAGCTTCGAGCATTGCCTGCTTTTGCGGGTGGGGGTGGTGGGCGAGGGCGAGAAGTGTGTGTCCATCGCCCGTCTGCTCTCCGAGGTCAAGGCCAGCCGCCTGCGCGTGCGGGTGGTGGCCATGTCCCTGGTGGATCCGGCTCCGCTGTGCCGTCGCTACGCGGCAGAGAAGGGCATCCTCCTGGTGGAGCGGCCGCGGGACCTGCTCACCGTGGAGGGGGTGGACCTGGTGCTGGAGCTGAGCGGCCGCGAGGCCCTGCTGGCCGAGCTGGTGCGCCACAAGCCGCCCAGCGTGGGGGTCATGGACCGCCAGGCCTCGGAGCTGTTCTTCCAGGTGGCCGGCCTGGAGCGCCAGGCCGCGCGCCGCGAGTCGGAGATCTCGCTGGCCACCTCCTTCGCCACCGCCCTGCTGGAGGCCTCGCCCGACGCGGTGATGGTGATCGACCGCAACTACCGCATCGTGCGATGCAACGACCACGAACTGATCGCGGGGGGACGCGGCCGCCAGGAGGCGGTGGGCAAATACTGCTTCCAGGTGATGCACGGCGCGCTTTCGCCCTGCGGCGGTCCAGAACGGGTCTGCCCCATGGCCCAGACCCTGGCCACGGGCAAACCCGCCCGCGCCCTGCACGAGATAACGGGCAAGGACGGCAAGACCCGCATCTGTCACGTCACCACCTATCCCCTGGTCAACCACCTGGGCGAGATCATCCAGGTGGTGGACGTGATCCGCGACATCACCGCCGATCTATCCGACCAGGTGGAGCGGCGCACCCGACACCTCAAGGACGACCTGGCCCGCTTCGTACAGGAGGATCGCCTGATCTCCCTGGGGCGGCTGGTGGCCTCGGTGTGCCACGAGATAAACAACCCCATCATGAGCATCGTCACCTTCAACAAGCTGCTGCTCTCCTACCTGCGGGACGACCAGCTTCCTCCTTCCGGCCTGGACGGCTTCCGCCACTACCTGGAGTTGAGCGTGCGCGAGGCCCTGCGCTGCGGCGAGATCGTCAAGAACCTGCTCAGCTTCGCCCGCCAGAAGCACATCGAGGCCGGTCCCATCGACCTGGCCGAGATGATCCGCACCATCACCCTGCTCATCGACCACCAGCGCAAACAGGCGGGGGTGGAGCTGAGGCTGGATCTGCCCCAGGAGCCCTTCACCGCCTGGGGCGATCCCTCTCAGATTCAGCAGTGCCTGATGAACCTGGTGTTCAACGCCCTGGACGCCATGCCCCAGGGCGGGGTGCTCACCATCAGCGGGGGGGTGGGGCCGGGTGAAGACATGGTCTTCCTGCGGGTCAGCGACACCGGCTGCGGCATAGACCCCGAGGTGCTGCCGCACATCTTCGAGCCTTTCTTCTCCACCAAGGACGAGGGCAAGGGGGTGGGCCTGGGTCTGTCCATGGTCTACGGCATCGTGCGGGAGCACCACGGCACCGTGGAGGTGGAGAGCCAGCCCGGCCAGGGCGCCACCTTCACCATACACCTGCCCGCCAGCCCCCCGCCGGGAAAGGAGGAGGCGTCATGACGCCGGTGATGCGCGTGTTGGTGGTGGACGACGAAGAGGCCATCCAGGAGGCCCTGGCCGCCTGGCTGGGCAAGGAAGGCTACCAGGTGGACACCGCCGGCGGCGGCGAGGAAGCCCTGCAGAAACTGGAACAGTGCCTCTACGACCTCTACCTGCTGGACATCAAGATGCCCGGCATGGACGGCCTGGAGCTGCTGGCCCGGCTCAAGGAGCGCCAGCCCGAGGCGGCGGTGATCATGATCACCGCCCACGGCTCCATCCAGACCGCGGTGGAGGCCATGAAAAAGGGCGCCAGCGACTACCTCTGCAAGCCCTTCGACCCCGAGGAGCTCTCCCTGATCATGGAACGCATGGCCGCCACCCGCGCCCTGCGCGAGGAGAACCAGGCCCTGCGCGAACAACTGCAGGAGCGCCACGAGGCGGTGTTCGAGGACCTGATCGCCCAGTCCCCGGCCATGCGCGAGGTGTTCGCCACCATCGAGGACGTGGCCCCCAGCGAGGCGCCGGTCTTGATCACCGGCGAGACCGGCGTGGGCAAGGAGCTGGTGGCCCGCGCCATCCACCTCCGCAGCGGTCGCGCCTTCGGCCCCTTCGTGGCCCTGAACTGCGGCGCCCAGAGCGAGACCCTGCTGGAGAGCGAGCTGTTCGGCCACGAGCGCGGCGCCTTCACCGGAGCGGTAAAGGCCCGCCGCGGCCGCCTGGAGATGGCCCACAAGGGCACCCTGTTCCTGGACGAGGTGGGCGAGATCTCGCCCAAGATGCAGATCGGCCTGCTGCGGGTGCTGGAGGAGAAGCGCTTCCAGCGCGTGGGCGGCACCCAGTATCACAGCAGCGACTTCCGTCTGCTCAGCGCCACCCACCGCGACCTGCCCCGCCTCATCCAGGAGGGACGCTTCCGCGAGGACTTCTTCTACCGCATCAACGTGATCACCATCGAGATACCGCCCCTGCGCGAGCGGCGCGAGGACATCCCCCTGCTGGCCCACCACTTCCTGGAGCGCTACGCCCGCGAGACGGGCAAGCCGGTGGAGGGCTTCACCCGCGAGGCCCTGCGTCTGCTCACCGCCTATCAGTGGCCGGGCAACGTGCGCGAACTGAAGAACGTGGTGGAGCGGGCGGTGGTCATCGCCCGCGGCAAGGTGATCGGCGCACAGGAGCTGACCTTCCTGCAGCCCCAGGCCAGTGCGCCGCGCCCCGGCGCCCTCACCCTGCGCGAGGTGGAGATCGGCCACATCCAGGCCGTGCTGAGCGCCTGCCAGTGGAACGTCAGCCGCGCCGCCCGCCAACTGGGCATCGACCGCGTCACCCTCACCCGCAAGATGAAGCGCTACGGCATCACTCGCCCTTGAGGGCGCCTTGCCTTTCTCCCGGCCTGGTGTGAGTCGCGCGGCGGGGCTATAATCCCGCCATGACCGCCCAGCCCACACCCCCCCACCCGCCGGATCACAAGGCCCTGGTGGATGTGATCCCCCTGGGCCGGGTGGATCCCTTGGCGGTGCAGGTGGTGGCGGCCAACCTGCAGGCCATCCTGGGCTTGCCCGCGGACGTGCTGCCCGTCCGGCCCGCCCCCCGCTACGCCCTCGTCCCCGCCCGAGGGCAGCTCGACGCCGGCCCCATCCTCAAGGCCCTGGACCAGGAGCAGGGCGGGGCACCCCTGAAGCTGGGCGTGACCAGCCAGGACCTCTGCCTGCCCATCCTCACCTTCGTCTACGGCGAGTCCTACGTGGGCGGCCGGGCGGCGGTGATCTCCCTGGCCCGCCTGGACCACCCCCGCATCGAGGTGTGCTACGAGCGCGCGGCCAAGGTGGCGGTGCACGAGATGGGCCACGTCCTGGGCCTGCGCCACTGCCGCGCCCAGGGATGTCTCATGCGCTTCTCCCGCGATCTGGAACAGCTCGACTCCCTGGACCTGACCTTCTGCTCCGCCTGCCGCTACGAGATCGCCCGCGCACGCAAGGCCCTCTGGCAACAATGCGGGTGGGACTAGACGCCGGGGGCGGGGCGGGACTCAGGGCCGGTCGTCTCCGGCCCGGCTCAGCTCTCGCCACAGGGCCTCCACCTGGGCCGCGGTGTCCTCCAGGGAGCCCTGGTTGTCGATCACGTGCTGGGCGAAGCCGCGCTTCTGGTCGATGGGGAGTTGCGCGCGCAGGCGGTCTTCGGCCTCCTGGCGGGTGATGCCCTCGCGTTCCATCAGACGCCGTATCTGGACCTCCGGGGGCACGTACACCAATATCACGCGGTCGAACAGGTAGCACAGGTTCAGCTCGATGAGCAGGGGCACCTCGGCCACCACCACCGCCTGGGGGTCTTGGCGGCCTATTTCCTCCAGGCGGCGGTGGAAGGCGGCGAAGATGCGGGGATGGGTGAAGCTCTCCAGCTTCTTGCGCTTCTCCAGGTCGCGGAACACCACCTCCCCCAGGGCCTTGCGGTCCAGGGTGCCGTCGGGGGCCAGGACCTGGCGGCCGAAGTAGTCCACGATCTCCTGGTAGGCGGGCTGGCCCGGCTCCACCACCTGGCGGGCCAGTTGGTCGAAGTCGATCAGGTGGGCGCCGCGCTGGGCCAGCATGCGGGCCACGCTGCTCTTGCCACTGGCGATGCCGCCGGTGAGCCCCACCACCAGCCGCCCGCCCCAGCCCCGCAGGCGGGGCACCCGCTGGGCCAGCTCGCGGTAGGCCGCCGGCAGGACCGGCGTCACCTCCAGCTCGGCCCCGGCCTGGCTGATGGGATAGCGCACCCCCCGCCGGTAGAGCGCCTCCAGGCCCTCCACCGCCCGCCGCAGCTCCTGCGGCGGCAGGGCCATGACCAGCTCGTCGTCCTGGGCGTGGCCGTAGCGCCGCTCGCCGTAGCAGGGGATGGCCAGGCTGGCCTTGCCCTCCAGCCAGCAGCGGGCGATGGCGTCGGCGCAGGAGGACTCGCCCACGCAGTGGAAGTGCATCACTTCGTAGCGGGAGAACTGCAGGGCGTTGACCAGCAGGATCATCTGTGCCGGGTTGCCGTAGATCAGCACCATCTCCGGCTCGAAGGGGTCGTACACCAAGGGCGCCAGGGCCACGGCCTGGAAGCGACCCACGGGCAGGCGCGGTATGGCCGCCTCGTAACGCCGGCCGTCCTCCTTGGTCTGCACCCACACGATGCTGCGGAAGGTGCCGTCGCGGTAGCCTTCCGGCAGCTCGCACAGGCCCAGGATGGAGGGGCAGGTGGCGAAGAGGAAGTCGTCCAGATCCGCCCCCACGGTCCAGTCGAAGTTGCGCGCCAGGGTGATGAGCTGGCAGAGGGTCATCTTGTGGGTCGGCCGGCGCAGGAAGGGGATGTCCTCCAGCTCCTCGCGGCGGGCCAGCATCTTCAGGGCCACGGGAAAGGAGCGCAGCCGGAGCAGGCGCTCCAGGCGCCGCACTACGTCTCCCCACTTCTGCTCCTTGGCTTGGTCCATCAGCCCGTCAGTCCTTTCTCGCGGCGGAAGGCCACCGCCCGGTAGCCGCCCCGGCGCAGGGCCGCCACCAGGTCGCGTTCGTCATCTATGCGTACCGGGAAGCGGGTGGCGAACAGGCCCACCTCCTCGGCCTGGTGGGCGTCGCTGCCTCCGGTGCCGGGCAGGCCCAGCACCTGGGCCACCTGGGCGGCGAAGCGATTCTCGTTGGGGGTCACCTTGCTGTTCATCACCTCCAGGGCGTCCACCAGGGAGAACAGGGGGCGTCGGGCCGCCTCCTCTGCGGCCAGGCCCAGCTCGTCCCCGCCCACCACCAGGAAGCCCCGGAAGGGGTGCGCGGCGATGAGGAAGCCGCCGGCGTCGTCCACCAGGTGGCGCAGCTCCTCTAGGGTCACGATCCCCTCGATGTCCTGCTCCAGGCCGAAGACCAGCATGTCGCCCTGGGCGGTGGTGATCTCGTTGCCGCGCAGGATGAGGAAGTCGTAGCGCCGCCGCATCTCGGCCACCGCCGCGGCGGGCCAGAGGTGGTTGTGGTCGGCCAGGCAGATGCCGTCCAGGCCGATGCGCTTGGCCTCGGCCACGATCTCCTCCAGGCTGGAGGAGGCGCAGGGCGAGGCCGGGGCGGTGTGCACGTGCAGGTCCAGGTAGAAGCCCTGGGGAGCGGGAGGCAGCTCGCGCTCCCATGGGGCCGGCCCGGTGGAGGCCGGGGCCCGCACCGGCCCGGCGGCCGGGGCGGAGGCAGGCGGTGGCTCCGCGGCCGGCGCCGGGTGGAATTCCGCCTCCCGTCCCTCCGCCGCGGCCATGGCCCGGAGGACGCAGTCGCAGCACTCCAAGAGCAGGTTGGCGAAGTGGCGGCAGGCGCGCCGGCCCACCACCTTGTGCACCCGGTTGACGAAGTCCGGGTCCTTGAGGGAGAGACCCACCGCCTCGGCCAACAAGGACACCGCGCGGGGGCAGTCCGGGGTGGTGTAGCGTAGCCAGTGGCCTTCCAGGGCCGCGATGGTGGCGTCCTCCGGCGACACCGCCACCTCCAGGGTGAGGCTGTAGATGTCGTCGTCCAAAAAGCCGCGGGCGAGATAGCGTCCCTCCTCGTCCCGGGTCACCCCCACCCGCTTGCTGCGCAGATAGGCCAGCATGGCTCAGGCGCTCCCGTCCGCCTGGGGCGGCTCCAGCCCCTCCACCAGGGAGCTGCCGGGGGCAAAGGCGGCGCAGCGGTTGTACAGGCGTATGTTCTTGCGCACCATCTCCGCGAAGTGTTCGCGGGAGTCCTCGGGCTGCAGGGGGGCGCGGGCCAGCTCCCGGCGGGTGAGGGTGAGGATCACCCCCTGGCAGCACTCCTCCACCATGAAGGCCAGCTCGTCCCAGGGAGGCCGGCGGCCGATGAGCCCGGGCAGGATCTTGCGCAGGCCCGGACCCACCCGCACCCCGCGGACCTTCTGCAGCCGCGCCTCCGCCTGCTCCGCCACCTCCTCCAGGCCCCGCTCCAGGCGGCAGCCCACGGCCTCGATCTCCAGCCCCGGCAGGGGGACCTCGATCCACACCCGCGCCTCCAGGCGGTGGTCGATCAGGTGGCAGGTGGAACGCAGCCGCTGGGGCGAGAGCTCCTCCACAGCGGTGGTGCGGCAGCGCGAGAAACACAGCAGATGGGCCATGGTTCCCCTCCTGGTGATGCACGCGGCAGGAGCAGGCGGCGGATCGCCGGAGGCAGTATAGCACGGAGTAGGAGCGGGACTAACCACCTTGACAGCCGCGCTCGCCTGTGCCCACATCTGGGCCCAGAGAGGAGGCGGAGACCATGGCGGAACGGAGGCGCACGGTGCGGACCTACTGCGGCCGCATGGACCACGGCGGCTGCAGCCTGCTGGTGGATGTGGAGGGCGGGCGCATCGTGCGCCTGCGGGGCGATCCCCAGGGTTGGCTCAACCGGGGTTGGGTCTGCTTCAAGGCCCTGGCCTCGCCCCGGCGCCTGGACCACCCCCGGCGGCTGCGCCATCCCCTGCTGCGGGTGGGCCCCCGCGGCAGCGGCCGCTGGCAGCGCATCTCCTGGGACCAGGCCCTGGACACCATCGCCCGGCGCCTGGAGGAGGTGCGCCGCGAGTACGGCGCCCGGGCGGTGGCCTTCGCCGCGGGCATGCCCAAGGGCCTGGACCACTTTGCCCTCATCCGCCTGGCCAACTGCTTCGGCTCGCCCAACCTGGTGGCCCACCAGGACGTGTGCCACGCCCCGCGCGAGATCAGCGGGGTGCATACCTGCGGCTTCTACCCCGTGGCCGACCTGCACCACCCCACCCGGCTCATCCTGCTCTGGGGCAGCAACACCACCGCCACCAACGAGGAAGGACAGGTCAATCGCCTCCTGCGCCGGCGCCTGGCCGAGGGCGCCGAGCTGGTGGTGGTGGACCCCCGGCGGACGGACCTGGCCCGCCGCGCCCGCCTCTGGCTGCGCCTGCGCCCCGGCTCGGACGCGGCCCTGGCCCTGGGCATGCTGCGGGTCATGGTGG
>MTPE01000103.1 GCA_002011835.1 Desulfarculaceae bacterium JdFR-95
GTCCTCGTGCACGTAGACGTTGGCCCCGCAGGCGTCCGAGCCGGTGCCGATGGAGGTGCGGTACCAGCCCATGCCCACCCCCACCCCGCGCCGCTTGCGCCGGGTGCGGTCCACGTAACCGGTGCGCTGCTTGCGCTCCTGCCAGCCGAAGCGACGGGCGCAGGCCTCCAGGGTGTCCAGCAGGCCCACGCTCTGGTCCAGCACCTGGCCGGTGGCGGTGACCGAGCCCAGGCGGAAGGCGTTGATGCGCCTCAGCTCCACCGGGTCCATGCCCAGCTCNGCCGCCAGCTCGTCCATGAGCTGCTCGTGGGCGATGTGCACCTGGGGCGCGCCGAAGCCCCGCATGGCCCCGCCGTAGGGGTGGTTGGTGTAGACCAGGTAGGCGTCCACCCACACGTGGGGGATCTCGTAGGGCCCGGCCATCATCACCATGGCGTGCACGTGGCTGCCCCCCGCGGGCGGGATCTTGGGCCCCAGGGAGGCATAGGCCCCCTGCTCGTCGTAGATGGTGCCCTGGAAGGCCACCAGGCGGCCGTCGCGCCGCGCCCCCAGCTTGATCTCCATGATCATGGGATGGCGCTTGGCGGTCTGCAGGGTGACCTCCTCGCGCTCCAAGGCCATGCACACCGGCCGGCCCGTGTGCCAGGCCAACAGCGCCGCCCGACAGCCCAGGTCGATGGGCGAGTCCTCCTTGCCCCCGAAGCCGCCCCCCATGTGGATCTGGCGGCAGCGCACCCGGTTGATGGGCACCCCCAACACCGGGGCCACGTTGCGCCGCACGGTGAAGGGCGCCTGCATGGGGCCCTCCACCAGCATGGTGCCGTCGGGCTGGGGGATGGCCCGGATCACGTCCGGCTCCAGGTAGGCGTGCTCCAGGAAGGGCACCTGGTAGGTGCGCTCCAGGATCACCTCGGCCTGGGCGAAGCCCTCCTCTATGTCGCCCTTGCGCAGCTTATCGTAGGACAGCAGGTTGCCCCCCTCGTGGATGCGGGGCGCGTCCGGGGCCATGGCCTGGCGGGGGTCGAACACCGCGGGCAGGGGCTCGTACTCCACCTCAATCAGCTCCAGGGCCTTGCGCGCGATGGCCTCGCTCTCGGCCGCCACCAGGGCCACGCCGTCGCCCACGTAGCGCACCTTGTCGCCGCAGATCACCGGCTGGTCGGGGATGATGGCCCCGAAGCCGTTGCGGCCGGGCACGTCGGCCGCGGTGAGCACCGCCGCCACCCCGGGCAGCTGGCGCGCCTTGCGGGTGTCGATGGACTTGATCAGGGCATGGGGGTGGGGACTGCGCAGGATCTTGCCGTGCAGGAACCCCTCCCGGGAATAGTCGGCGCCGTACTTCAGCCGGCCGGTCACCTTGGCCAGGTCGTCGGTGCGGTCCACCGAGGTGCCGGCCACGGCCAGGGGCGCGGCCTCCATCTTCACCAGTCCGGCCAGTTCGGCCTTCTCCTTGGTGAGCACCTTGACCGATGGCTTGTCGCCCTGCTTCTCGCTCATGGTTCGTTTCCCCTTACCCGGCGGTGCCGCTCCCGCGCCCGCTGGCCGCGGCCAGCTCCACCGCCTGGACGATCTTGCGATAGCCGGTACAGCGGCACAGCACCCCCGACAGGGCCTCCTTGATCTCCGCCAGGGAGGGCCGGGGGTTGCGGGCCAGGAGGGCCTTGGCGTTCATGATCATGCCCGGGGTGCAGAAGCCGCACTGGGAGGCGCCGGCGTCGATGAAGGCCTGCTGCAGNGCGTCCAGGCCGCCGTCCTCGGCCGCCAGCCCCTCGATGGTCACCACCTCGCGGNCCGCCACCTTCAGGGCGGGATACAGGCAGGAGTTGACCGGCACCCCGTCCACCAGCACCGCGCAGGAGCCGCACTCTCCTTCGCGGCAGCCCACCTTGGTGCCGGTGAGCCCCAGCTCCTCGCGCAGGAAGTCCACCAGCAGGGTGCTGGGTTCGATGCTGCACCTCACCTTCTGGCCGTTCACCCGGCAGGAAAGCTCGACCTTGCTCATGGCACCCCCTACTCCACCGCGCAGCCGGCCTGGGCACAGGCCTGCTCCAGGGCCCTCCGCACCAGCACCTTGACCATCTCCTGCCGGTAGCGGCGCGAGCCTCGGAGCAGGCTGTCGCGCGGGTCACTGTGTTCGGCGGCCAGCTCGGCCGCCCGGCCTATGGTCTCGATGGTGACCGGGGCCCCGCGCAGGAACTCCTCGCAGTGGCGCTCGCGCCAGGGCACCGGCGCCACCGGCCCCAGGGCCACGGCCGCCTCCCGGATCACCCGGCGTGAGGGGTCCAGCGCGACCTTGACCGCGCATACCAGCATGGGCAGGGTCAAGGCCTTGCGCTTGGCCAGGCGCTGGAAGTTGCCGCCCTGGCCCGGCCCCAGGGCGGGGAAGCTGATGCGGGTCAGGATCTCGCGCCCCGGATCCAGGGCCGTGCGCCCCAGGTCCAGGAAGAACTCCCCCAGGGGCAGGCGGCGCTGGCCCTGGGCCGAGACCACCGTCACCTCGGCCCCCAGGGCCAACAGGGGGATGGAAGCGTCCGCCGCGGGCTGGCCCGAGACCAGGTTGCCCGCCAGGGTGCCCACGTTGCGGATCTGGGGCGAGCCCACCGCCCCGCACCCCCGCGCCAGTAGCCCCGCCCGCTCGCGCAACAGGGCGGAGGCCGCGGCCTGAGCGTGGGTCACCAGGGCCCCGATGTGGATGGTCTCGCCTTCCTGCTCGATCTGGTCCAAGCCGGGCAGCCGGGTTATGTCCACCAGGGCCTCCACCTCGTACTCCCGCCGCCGCAAGGCGGGCACCACGTCGGTGCCTCCGGCCACCACCCGCGCCCGCCCCCCGTAGCGGGCCAACATCTCCAGGGCCTCCTCCAGAGTGGCCGGCACCAGATACTCGGCCAGCTCCAGATCCCGCCACCAGTGCAAACCGTCAAAGGCCTGTGCCATGATCTCTCCCTAACCCTGCGAGGGAACACCTGCCCCCTCCGAGCCGGAAGCCCTCGGCCCCCGTCCCGGCCCCCCCACGCGAAAAAAGGTGCCTACTGCTCTGCCTGTGTCCCGCCAGAGTCGATGCAGCCCTGGTTCCCCGCCACCAGACGCCGCATCCGCTCATTGTGGCGCTTTATGGCCCGCTCTGCCGCCTCGGCGTCCCGCTGGCCCAAGGCCCGCACCACGGCCCGGTGGTCCCGGTACAGATCGGGCAGGATGGGCGTGATGTCGCAACCCAAGGGGCGAGCCCGCGCCTTGATGTTGCCCAAAAGCTCCTTGAGCAGCCAGTTGCCGCAGGCCTCGTACAGCAAGGCGTGGAAGCGAAAGTCGCTGCGCGAATAGGCCAGCACGTCCCGCCGCGCCACGATCTCCTCCTGCTCTCGCAAGACCTGTTCCATCTCCCGCAGGAGCTCGCCGTTCATGCTCGGCGCGGCCAAGCGCGCGGCCAAACCCTCCAGCTCCCCGCGCACCAGATACAGGTCCACCGCCATCTCCCGGGTCATCTCCACCATGCGGATACCCCGGTTGGGCTCGTGCCGCACCAGGCCCTCGCTCTCCAACTGCTTGAGCGCCTGCCACACCGGCGTGCGGCTGACCCCCAGCTCCTTGGCGATCTGCTCCACGTTTATCCAGCCCCCTGGGGTGAAACGGTAGGAGCGGATCATCTCCCGCAGGGCCTGGTAGGCCTGCTCCTTGAGGGTGATGCGCTTGAGCGGTCCTGCCACAGACTCCAGCCCTGCTGAACGCCACGATAAACCCTACCTTGATGCTTTGAGCTTAGCTTGTGGAGGCGCGGCGTGTCAACAAAAATCTTATTAAAAATAAAATTTGTGTAATCATATTTTATTACACACTGTTACACAAAACAGCTCGGCCCGGAGCCCCCTGCGAGCGCCCCGCGAAACACCCCCGTGGGGGCCAGACCAGGGCCCGGCCACTTGGCTGTTCCACGGCACGGTGATCACAAAATCGTAACATCCGGGGACGAACCCGATCCCACTCCGAGCTCCGGGGCCGGTGGTGCGGAGCCGCTGGTACAGCCTTGTACCGCACAGGGACCGTCTGGTACGCCGCTGAACCGCCCCCAACCCTGGCCCGCGCCGCCCTCTCGGGAGGATATACCTAACAACATACTGTCCTGACTGCTTTTTTGGCCGAATCCCTCCCGGAGGTCCTGCTGGAGTCCCGCCTGGCATCCCCCCTGCACTGCCCTGGGGTGTGCCAGGGGGCCGCGCCCCGGCCTCCCTGGTCCGGCTCCCTGGTTAGGGGAGTTCACAGCCTCACGCCTGCAAGGAGGAACGAGGAAATGAAGAGACCCTGGTCCCTGATCCTGGTGGTGGGTTTGGCGGCGGCTCTGGGCCTACTGTTAGTCCCCTCTCCGTCGCCTGCCGCCGAACCGGTGCACATCACCTATGGCTACCACCCCTACTGGACTGGCGGCTGGAGTGGGGTGGTGATCAAACAGCGCCAGCTCTGGAAGAAGTACTTGCCTCCGGGGAGCACGGTGAAGTTCGAGGCCCATCTCACCGGNCCCCCTATGGTCAACGCCCTGCTGGCGGACAANATGCAGGTGGGTACCATGGGCGACATGCCCTCCCTGGTGGCCACCACCAAGAAGCGGCAGGGTGACATCCGTCTGGTCTCGGTGCCCATGATCAGCAANGGCCAGAACTGCAACCTGCTGGTGGTGCGCAAGGANGCNCCGGACTTCAAGAGCCCGGAGGAGGCCATCAAGTGGATGAACGGCAAGCTGGTGGCCGTGCACCGCGGCACCTGTGCCAACCGCTTCTTCGAGTCGGTGCTCAAGAAGAACAAGGTCAAGCCCCGCCGGCTGCAGTACATGACCATCGAGGTGATCGCCAGCTCCTTCGAGGCCGGCAAGCTGGACGCAGCCGCAATGTGGGAGCCTCACGCCCGCAAGGTGGTGGAGCAGGGCTTCGCCAAGTATGCCGCCACCGGCTCGCCCTATGGCGAGACCGACGCCAACTTCACCCTCATGCGCCAGGATTTCATCGAAAAGCATCCCGAGGCGGCCAAGGGCTGGATCAAGGCCGAGATCGAGGCCCTGCAGATCATGGCGCGTGAGCCCCTGGCGGTGGCGGCCATGGTGGAGCGGGAGACCCAAGGCTACACCCGCAAGATGCTGTGGAAGGCCCTCTACGAGCGCCATCCCGACTCGGTGGGAGGTGACGACGTGGTCTATGTGGGGGAGATGCTGTTCACCCCCCGGGTCATCGACCTGATGAAGAAGGGCTACGCCTTCCTGCACAGCATCAAGGTGATCAAGTCTCCCGACATCCCCCAGGGTGCCATCAACGACGGGCCGGTCAAGGCGGCNATGAAGGAGATGNGAGTAACGGCTCCGGTCTGCGTGATCAAGGGGCTGCCCCCCAGTGCCTACCCCGGAAACTAGACCCCTCCGGTTCAGGCACGCCCCCCCGGAACCCCCTCCCCCCGGACACTGAGGCCCCTCGGCGTCCCGGGGGGAGGGGGACCACCCCGGCACAAACCCTGGCAAGGAGGTTGAACACGGCCATGAATCCATACCTGGTTCTGGGAATCCTGGCGGCGGCCCTGCTGGCCCTGGGCGCCTGGCAGCAGCGCAAGAAGGCCGCCCTCTACGAGATCTCCTGGGGCGCCCAGATCAAAAAGACCCTGACCAGCCGTGGTTTCCTGCTCCAAGTGGCGGGCTTCGTGGCCTTCGTGGCCTTCTGGCAGCTTACGGTCAAGACCTTCTCCCTGCCCTGGTTCAACCGCCTACCCGGCCCCTGGGAGTGCCTGATGGAGTGGCTCAGTCCCGACCCGGACTACGGTATTTCCATCTACACCGAAAGCTACTACACCCACATCCTCTACAGCACCTACCGCGCCACCACCGCCTTCCTCCTGGCCACCATGCTGGGGGTGCCCCTGGGACTGCTCATGGGCTGGAGCCGCACCTTCTACGACTACTCCTTCCCCCTGGTGGAGCTGATCCGGCCTATACCTCCCCTGGCCTGGGTGCCTCTGGCCATCCTCCTGCTGCCGGGAGACGAACCGGCNGTNATCTTCGTCACCTTCNTGGTGGCCTTCTTCGTCACCACCCTNAACACCCTGCTGGGNGTGGAGTCCATCGANCAGAACTACTTCCGCGCCGCCCGCTGTCTGGGGGCGAGCAAGCGGCACCTGCTGTGGGACGTGGTGCTGCCCGGAGCCATGCCCTTCATCTTCACCGGCCTGCAGATCTCCATGGGGGCGGCCTGGTTCTCCCTGGTGGCGGGAGAGATGATCGCAGCCCAATATGGCCTGGGCTTTCTGATCTGGGACAGTTACTCCCTGATCCAGTACCCGGTCATCGTCATCGGCATGGTCACCCTGGGGGTGATCGGCTGGGCCAGCAGCGCCATCGTCCGCGCCATCGGACGCAAGCTCATGGCATGGCGGGAACGCGAGCTCTATGGCACCACACAGGCGGGATAGGGAACCATGTCTGTGGTCAGCATAAGGGAACACCGGTCGGCCCCCTCCCCGCGCGGGGTGTGTCGGGCCCAGGAGGGGGCCATCTCCATACGGGGGGTGGGCAAGATATACGACCCCGAGGGGGTACACGTAGTGGCCCTGGAGGACTGCTCCCTGGAGATCGCGGCAGGGGAGTTCGTGGCCATCGTGGGGCCCAGCGGCTGCGGCAAGTCCACCCTGCTCAACATCATCGCCGGCTTCGACCATCTGACCTCCGGGGAGATCCTCCTGGACGGCCGGCCCCTGGCCACCACCCACACCCGCCCCACTCCCGGTCCCGACCGGGTGGTGGTGTTCCAGCACGGGGCCTTGTTCCCCTGGAAGACGGTGCTGGAGAACGTTACCTACGGTCCGGTGGTGCAGGGCACCATGTCCCCGGCCGAGGCCCGCGACCGCGCCCGGGAGATGCTGGGACGGGTGGGACTCAGCGGTATCGAGGACTCCTATCCCGGCCAGCTCTCCTCGGGCATGCAACGCCGGGTGGAGATAATCCGCGCCCTGATCAACAACCCCAAGGTGCTGCTGCTGGACGAGCCCTTCCGGGCCATGGACACCGTGACCAAAGGCGCCAGCCACCAGTATCTCCTGGAGCTGTATGACGCCACGGGCAAGACGGTGTTCTTCATCACCCACGACCTGGAGGAAGCTATCTTCCTGGCGGACAAGGTGATGGTGATGACCACCCGGCCGGGGCACATCAAGCAGACCCTCACTGTCACCCTACCCCGGCCCCGGCGCTACGCCATGCAGGCCTCCCCTGAGTTCATGGCCATGAAGGCCGAGCTGGTGGAGGCGGTGCACGAGGAGGCGGTCAAGGCCTTCGAGGCCGGGGAACGGGAGATGGCTTGAACACGGAAAGGGAGACCGGCGCATGGCACATGCAGTCACCTACACCGGCGCGCCCCTGAAGGTGAAACTGCGTCGCTTTGTGGTGAGCAGGCGTTTCCGGCGGGGAACCCTGGCGGTGTTCGGTTTCTTCCTGGTGTGGCAGGCGGGCTCCATGGGGCTGCTGCCCTTCATGCGCGCCATCCCCACCCCGATCACCGTGGCCGAAACCTTCTGGGAGTTTATGCAGACTGCCAAATACTGGCAGAGCTGGCTGGACAGCACCCTGCGGGTGATGTACGGCTTCGTGGCGGCGCAGCTTCTGGGCATCCCCCTGGGGCTGGGCATGGGCTGGAGCCGCAGCTTCAAGGACTTCACCTACCCCCTGTTCGAGCTGATGCGCCCCATCCCCCCCCTGGCCTGGGTGCCGGTGTCCATCCTGTTCTGGCCCACCAACGAGAGCTCCATCGCCTTCATCACCTTCATCGGCGCCTTCTTCACCATCGTGGTCAACGTCCTGGGGGGCGTGGCGGCCATCCCCCGGCAACTGATCAACGCCGCGGTCTCCTTCGGCGCCTCCCCCCGCCAGGTGTTCTGGCGTATCGTGCTGCCCGCCACCATCCCCAGCATCGTCACGGGCATGATGGTGGGCATCGGCATCACCTGGAACGTGGTGATCGCAGCCGAGATGATCGCGGGCAACACCGGCCTGGGCCGCCTCACCTGGGAGGCCTACCTGGCCAGCCACACCCCGGGAATCATCGTGGGCATGATCAGCATCGGCCTGGCCGGCTACGTGAGCAGTATGGCGGTCAAGGTGATCGGCGACCTGATGATGCCCTGGAAACGGATCTTCTGAATCCCACGGGAGGAAGCCCCATGGCCCAGCAACCATCCCCCGCCCCGTCCCACAGGCACGGCGAGCTGGTGCTGGAGAAAGTTCGCAAGGTGTTCCGGGTGCCGGGCTGCCCGGCCTGTGTGGCCCTGGACGACTGCTCCCTGGTGGTGGAGCGGGGTAAGCTCACCGTGCTGGTGGGGCCCAGCGGCTGCGGCAAGTCCACCCTGGCCAACATCGCCGCGGGCTACGACCGTCCCGACTCCGGCCGGGTGCTGATCGACGGCCAGCCCGTCACCGGCTCCGGCCGCGACCGCATCATGGTCTTCCAGGAGACCGCCCTGTGGCCCTGGATGACAGTGCTGCACAACGCCACCTTCGGCCCCACGGTGCTGGGGGAGATGAGCCGGGCCGAGGCCGAGGCCAAGGCCCTGGCCCTGCTGGAGAAGGTGGGGCTGAAGGACTTCAAGGACAAATACCCCGCCCAGCTGTCGGGGGGCATGCAGCGCCGGGCCGAGCTGTGCCGGGCCCTGGTCATGGACCCCAAGGTCATGATCCTGGACGAACCCTTCCGCGGCCTGGACGTGATGACCCGCGAGCTGATGCAGGAATACCTGCTCAAGCTGTTCCGCGAGACCGGGCTGACCATGCTCTTCATCACCTCTGAGATCGAGGAGGCCCTGTTCCTGGCCGACCGCATCCTGATCATGACCACCCTGCCAGGCACCATCAAGAAGGTGGTGGAGGTGGACCTGCCCCGGCCGCGTGACTTCAAGGTGTTGGCTACCGAACGCTACCGCCGCCTCAAGCAGGAGGTGATGGAGGCCCTCTACGAGGAAGGGGCCAAGCTGTTCGCCCAACTGGAAGGAGCCGAGGACCTGCTGGGCTCCTGTGCGCCGGGGGAGTGAGGATTCATGCCTGACTGGCTCCCCACCTTGACCTGGATACTGGCCGCGGCCGGGGGGGCGGTGGCCTTGTTGGCGGCGGTGGGCCGTCTGCGGGGATGGCTGGGCCAGCGGGGGGGAGGGTGGCTCTATGGCCTTGCCTACNTGCTCACCGGTCTGAGCGTGGTCCTGTTCGTGCTGCGGGGCCTGGCCGCCTGAGGGCCGGCCCCTGCGGGANGAGGGTGGGCATGGGGGAACCTCTGGCCCTGGGTCTGGTCTTCCTNTTGGCCGCCTTCACCATGAGCTTCGCGGGCTTTGGTTTCGCTCTGGTGGCGGTGCCGCTGCTGTCGCTTCGCTTTCCGGTGCCGGTGGCGGTGGCCCTGCAGTTCCCCTTCTGCTTGGCCATGTTCCTCTTCCAGGCCTGGCATTACCGCACCCACCTGCGCTGGTCGGAGATGCGTCCCTTGCTGTTGGGCTCGGCCCTGGGGCTGGTCCTGGGCACGTTCTTCCTCCACCGGCTTCCACCGGTGGCGCTCAAGCGGTCCCTGGCTCTGTTCATCGTCGGGGTGGTGCTGTTCGAGGCGCTTCCCCAGGGAGAAAGGCTCTCCCGCCGCCTGGCCCACCGGCCCTGGTGGGGCCGGGCGTGCGGCTTCCTGAGCGGGGCCTTCTTCGGGGCTTACACCATCGGGGGGCCGCCGGCCGCGATCTACATCACGGGCCGCTGTTCCGACCCCTTGCGGGCCAAGAGCTTCCTGGCCACCTACTTCGCGGCCCAGTTCCTGCTCCTGGGCGGGGTGTATATCACCACCGGGCTGCTGAACTGGGAGCGGCTGCTGGCTTCCCTGCCCTACACCCCGGCGGTGGTCCTGGGGGCGGGGTTGGGTCTCTGGGCCTTTGGCCGGGCCTCGGCCCTGGCCTACCGCTGTGTGGTACGGGCTCTGTTGTTGGCCGCGGCGGCCCTGTTGTGGCTGGGGGCGGGGAGCTGAACTCCCTCCCCCTCAGTGCAAGGAGCGCGAGACCGCCGCCCCCACGGCTAGGCCGAACTTCTGGGCCTTGCGGATCACGGTGGGATGGGTCACCCCCAACAGCTTGGCCGCGCGCCGGGTGTTGCCGCCCCGGGCCAGGGCCCGCTCGATGAGCAGTCGTTCCACCATCTCCCGCGCCTCGCGCAGAGTGAGCCCTTCGGGAACCTGCAGCCCGGAGGCGGGAGGCTGGGTGCGGGTGCGCAGGGAGTCGGGCAGGTGGCGCGGCTCCAGCACGTCGGCGTCGGCCGTCACCACCATGCGCTCGATCACGTTCTGCAGTTCGCGTACGTTACCCGGCCAGGGATACTGTTCCAGGACGTCCAACAGCTCCTGGCTCAGGGTGCGGGTCACGCCGTATTTGCGGTTGTAGGTCTTGAGGAAGCGCAGGGCCAAGGGCAAGATGTCCTCCCGCCGATCCCGCAAGGGGGGCACCTCGATGGGCACCACGTACAGCCGATAGAACAGGTCCTCGCGGAAGCTGCCGGCGGCCACCATCTCCTTCAGGTCACGGTTGGTGGCGGCGATGACACGCAGGTCCAGCTCCACGTCCCTGACGCTGCCCAAGCGGCGGCAGCGGTGTTCCTGGATCACCTTGAGCAACTTGACCTGCAGCTTCAAGGGCAGTTCCCCCACCTCGTCCAGGAACACGGTGCCGCCGTTGGCCTCCTCGAACAAGCCGGGTTTACCCTGGCGCTGGGCCCCGGAGAAGGCGCCCTTCTCGTAGCCGAACAGCTCGCTCTCCAGGAGGTTCTCAGGAATGGCCCCGCAGTTGACCGCCACGAAGGGCCTGCGGTGGCGTGCACTCAGGTCGTGTATGAGGCGGGCCAGCACGTCCTTGCCCACTCCGCTCTCCCCGGTGAGCAACACGGTGGAGTCCACCCGCGCCACGCGCAGGCACAGCTCCAGCAGATTCTTGGTCACCGGGCTCTCGGCCACCACCCCCCGTAGGGGAGCGGCGGCGCGGGCCTGTCCGGGGTCGGGCTCCAGGCAGGCCAAGGACAGGCGCTTGATCTGCTCGTCCAGGGTATGCAGTTCGGTCACGTCGCGGATGTTCATCACCACCCGCACCACCCTGCCCTCGCTGTCCAGGACCGGGTTGCCGGTGATGAATATCTCGTTGCCGCCGTCGATCTCGCGCCGCACGGTGAGGGACTTGCCCTGGCTGGTGACCCGGCGGAACACCTCCTGCACCAAGGCCAGGCACTTGTGGCTCTCGCCGTCCAGCTCGGCCACCTTCTGTCCTTCCACCGCGCTNGGGGGCAGGCCGGTGATGCGCCCGAAGCTGGGGTTAACCTTGATCACGCTGTCCTGGTCGGCGATCATCACTCCGTCGTGGGAATTCTGCACCAGGCAGGAGTATTCGTCGTTGAGTCGCTTTATCTGGGCCAACTGCCGCTGCACCGACTCCAGCTCCGACTCGTCGTGGAAGACCGACACCGCCCCCACCACCTTGCNGCCNTCGTAGATGGGGCTGCGGCTGACCATGAGGGTCTTGTCCCGCCAGCGGTAGGGCTTGCCGAACTCNCTGCGGTGGCGGGAGATGACCCGGGTGAGGCCGGAGTCGGGCACGAATTCCTCCACCGGCCGTCCCAGGGCCTCGCGGGCGGAGAAGCCCAGGATTTCCTCGGCCTTGCTGTTGACCAAAGTGAAGCGGCCCGCAGTATCCACGGCGATGATGCCCGAAGGCACCGACTGCAGGATGGCTTCCAACTGGGCCTTGGTATACTCCAAGCGCTGCTCGGCCCGGCGCTTGTCGGTGACGTCCCAGAATATGCCCTGCACCCCCACGATCTCACCCCGGCTGTCGGTGACCGGGCTCTTGACCAGCTCGAAGAAGCGCCCTCGCTCCTCGCCCGGCAGGGGCAGCTCCACCACCACATCCAGGGTGCGGCCGGTACGGATCACCTTCACATCGTCGGCCAGGTGCTGCCGGGCCAGGTCGGCGGGCATCAGCTCGCGGGCNGTCTTGCCCAAGCACTNCGGCATCTCCAGGCCCAGGGTCTCCAGGAAGGCGCGATTGGCGAAGGTGATACGGCCTTGCAGGTCGGTACGGTAGAGGCACTGGGGCATCACGTCCACCAGNGATTGATAACGGCGCTCGCTCTCGCGCAAGGCCAGCTCCGAGGCGATGTGACGNTCTTGCACCGCGCTGTAGATCTTGTAGAGGGCGAACAGGCTGAGGGGCATCAGCAGGCCGCACACCAACAGGAAGCCGATCAGCAGGGGACGGAAGCCCTCGGCGATCTCCTGGCTCAAGGCCGAGCGTGAGCGGTGCACCCCCAGCATCCACTTGCGGCCGGGGATGCCCACGAAGGCTGCGATCTGGTCCTTGCCCTGGCTGGAGATGTACTTGCCCACGTAGGGCCGCTGGGAATCCACCAGCTCGCACAGGCGTCGTTCCTGTACCTCCTCTCCGCCCAAGATGGGGTTGTCCCCGGCGTAGTTACCCACTGTCTCCGGCAGGGCGGTGTGCAGGAGCAGGCGGCCCTGCTGGTCCACCACGCAGATGTACTCGTCCGGCGGCTTGTTCACGGCCGCGTTCCAGTAGCGGTTCATGGCGGCCAGCAGCTCGGCATCGCTTCCGCGTAGGTAGGGCTCTGCCGCCTTGACGATCATCTGGGCCTTGTTGAGGTAGAAGGTCTGGTAGCTACGCTCCATCATCTCGAAGGAGTAGTTGTAGCTGACCAGGGCGATCAGGAGGGTGGCCACGATGAGGCCGGCGCTGAGGAAGAAGGTGGCCCGCACCAGGGGACGGTTTCTGAGCTTGAGCTCACGGCTCTTGAGCCCGCTCATATGTGGGGATCCTTTCTCTGGCGGTTGTATCTCCTCCCCCCGGCAGGAAGACCGTTTTTCCGCGGCTGCCTGGGGCCACCCCTGCTCCCAAGCCGTCCGCGGANGCAACAGATCCTTCGACAGACCCCTGTCGCCCTCTATCTTACCACGCCGCGCACCCTCTGGACCACCGGCCGCCCGAAAGCCCGCGCAGGCAAAAAAGAACCGGGGACCGCCTTCTCTGGTGGTCCCCGGTGTGATGAACCTGTGGTGCCGTCGGCCGGACTTGAACCGGCACGGGTCGCCCCACCGCCCCCTCAAGACGGCGTGTCTACCAGTTCCACCACGACGGCACGTATCATGGTCTTGTCATGGTCTTGGCTTGTTCTGAGTATCCTGAGCCGGTTTCTTCTGGGCCTGGGCCGGGGCGCTCGGCGCCGGGGGCAGCTTCTGGGCCGGGGCCGGCGCCTCTTGCTTGACCTGCTCCATGACGCTGGGCATGGAGGTGTCGCGGAAGAACACCGACAGCCCCAGGGAGGTGAGCATGAACAAGATGGCCATGGCCGTGGTCAGCTTGGCCAGAAAGGGCGTGGCCCCGGCGCTGCCGAAGACGGTCTGGGAGGCGCCGCCAAAGGCCGCACCCAGGGATGCACCCTTGCCCGCCTGCAGTAGCACCACCAGGATGAGCAGGATGCAGGTCAAAATGTGAACGATGGTGACCACCAAGTCCATGTCGCCTACCCTCTCGGCCTCTTGCGCGGCAGGGCTTCTTCCAGCCGCAGCAGGTCTTTTCCCCGGCTCAGCCCAGCCTCCGCCTGCCTCGCCTTGCCTCCGCCTGCGCTGGCCCTGCTCTGCCCCGCCCCCCGCCTGGCCTCGCCTGCCTCCCGCCTACTTCGCGCCGCCCCCTGCATCGGCCCTGCCCTTCGTTGCCGGCCATCAGCCTTTGCCGGTGGTGGCCCGGCTCGACCGGACGCA